>CAYMZW010000211.1:0-11414 GCA_964395005.1 uncultured Rivularia sp. | reverse complement strand
CGTCTATTTACAAAAATAAACCGCCATTTTCTATATTTGGAATTGGTGATTATTCTTTTTCTCTTTATAAAGTAGCTATTTCTGGTTTACACAAACAACCTAGATTTAGAATTATTCATCCAATTAACAACCGTCCGGTGATGCTTGATGATACTTGTTATTTTGTTTCGTGTGATTCATTGAAATCAGCTATTATTTTAGCTTGCTTGTTTAATAGCAATATATGTTTAGAGTTTATTAAATCAATAACTTTTGTAGACGCAAAAAGACCAATTACAAAAAAATTACTTCAATCTATATCTTTTGATGCGTTACTAAAAAGTATTTCGCAAGAAGAATTAATAAATAAGCAACTTCAGAGTATCAGCGTTGTCAACCATACTCAAATAAAAAAGTAGATTTTCGGTGCGTTAAAACGTTCCGTTTATAACGCACCCTACAAACTAACCTTCTAAAATCATTTCTTTCACCATTTCTGCTGTAGCGGGAGCCAACAAAACCCCATTCCGATAATGAGCGCTGGCTAATATCACATTGTCGTATCCGGGTAGCTTCTCGATAACAGGTGCTGGACGACCTTCGGGACGAGGACGCAATCCCGACCAGGTGCGGATTACCTCGGCTTTGGCTAACTCCGGACAAGTTGCGATCGCGCTTTTCAATGTACTATCCAAAAGTTCTTTATCGGCTGATACTTCGCCATCATCTTGAGAAAATTCCACCGTCGCACCTACCCAATAATCTGTTGTTGGATAAACGCCCGCGCCACAAGGAACTATATAGGTATCGTTATTAGTTATAGCGGGCTGAAATTCGGATTTTGCTAAAGGATGTCCCAAACGAAAATGAATTGCTTGCCCTAATACTGGACGAATATCAACTTTTTGATTTAATTTTTCTGTAATAAGAGATGAACCCAATCCCGCAGAAATTATAAATGTATCTGCTGCAATGACACCATCTGTTGTTTCTAATTCTCTAGCTGAGAAACCTCTCTCCAAACCTCTCTCCTGGAAGGAGAGAGGCTTTATCTCCCCCTTCCCTGGCAGGGAAGGGGGCTGGGGGGTTAGGTTTTGCGATTTCATCCCCAAAGCACTTACACCAAATTTAAAATCAACACCATTATGTCTTGCAGCTTCTACCAAAGCTAATGTAAATGCTGTTGGATCAAGCTGCCTGTCTTGAGGTGAATGAATTGCTCCGATATATGCTTGCGATTTAACATCTACCTGGGGACATATCTTTTCAAGTTGAAGACGATCTAAAATTTCTAATTGCCAACCTTGATTTTGACGAGTTTGTTTAAGTTTTTCCCAAAAGGCTAAATCGTCGGTTGTTACTTGAGGTGATGGTAACAACATCAATATTCCCTGACGATTGAAAGGGATTTTTCGATTTGTTATCGCTTCTAATTCCGGAATCAAAGTTTCATAACGTTGGATGCTTGTTTGTCGCATCCGCCAAGCTTTACCCTTAACTTTGTGGCTGATAATGCCCATCAAAACGCCCAAAGCAGCACCTGTAGCGGCTTGTGCGGGAGGTTGCTTGTCAATAACCGTAATTTGTAACCCTTCAATTAAACTAAGTTCGTAAGCTAACGTTGCTCCGATAATACCGCAACCGATAATAACTATATGATTCATAAATTAATGTAGAGACGTTGCAGTGCAACGTCTCCTTTCCATGCAACGTCAGATTTTAACAGCTAAATTTCA
Source organism: uncultured Rivularia sp. (assembly GCA_964395005.1). Taxonomy (GTDB): domain Bacteria; phylum Cyanobacteriota; class Cyanobacteriia; order Cyanobacteriales; family Nostocaceae; genus Rivularia. Next base: position 9,699 of record CAYMZW010000211.1, on the reverse strand, counting down.
ACTAAATTGTTTACGAATAACTGGAAAAGCGCTAATCCCTTGATCAGATACTGTCTTTGCTGGAATTAAATCTAAAAACTGTTTAATATCAGCAAAAGCCGCGTCATAAGAAGTTAAAGCTTTCGCGGAATTAGCTTCCTTAGCAGCTTGGTCAATTTTCACGAGATTATTAAACATATCTCGGACAATTTTGCGTGCTTGCTTTTGTTGCTCTGGCAAAAGGTTAGAAACAATAAAGTTCATATTCAACCTTGCTTCTGCCATCGGACCATGTATAAAAGTGTCAACATCGATCCAATCATTGTTTTGAATAAGTTTTTCCAATTCAGAACCGCGTTCTTGTACCGCTACGATTTCAGGAACGTATTCCTGAATTTTCTCTATTTGCGATGGAGTATAAGTTGGAGGTGCTACAGCGACATTAGGACCACCGCAACTGATAAGTAATGTTGCTAAAGATACTAGTATCAACGAAAAAACGGGGCGTAGACGCGACATAAATAGAACAATTATTATCTGGCAATTAACACAGTAATTTTATCTTGTTGAGGACGTTTATCATTTCGACTACCGATAGATTTTGATAAATTTTTGTACTGCAATCTGTTTGATGAAAAGAACAAAGATTTTTAAGTTAAGGTTTTCTAAGTATAATTACTTCATTACTTCTAACTGTTAATAGACGTAGCAGTGCTACGTCTCTACATTCTTAACTCTTCACTCCTAACTCCTAACTTTAAAATAAAAAGTTGCATCTATCGTTGCTTTGATCGAAAAAGGCTTGATAAGCTGAATCACTAATAAGTCAGCCTTTTGGCTTTCAAAGTAATCGTAATCTTCTTAACATTAGCTGCTCTATTGCAAAGGGGAGTATTTTCGTGAACGCATCTGAAATGGCAACAAATTTGGAATTTGCAAGTAAAATTGCTGCGGTAGTAAATTTATTTAAATTTGAGTTTCCCGACGCAAAGTCAGACTTAAAGCCTTGGAGAAGCGATGAACAAACAATGGAATTAGTCGATCCAGACTCTATTGACATTGGGTTTCATTTTCCTGGTGTCAGCAGATCTTGGCAAAGTCGCAGTATTTTGACTCAAATTCGTTTTTATCAAGATCCGGTTAGCGGGTTACGACGCGCCATTGGTGTAGAAGTTGCTGGATTTGATCATCAGGGGGAACAGTGGAAGGTTTCTACGGTGGAAAACTGGAATTTTGTCGGCAAGCTCAAGCCTTCTGAAGAAAAGAGAGGCAAATTAAAAGATTTTTGTCGTCAAATTCTAGAAGTGTTTAACAGCAATTCGGAAGCAGAAAATAATTAATGAAAAAATCAGTTTTGAACGATTGTAGAGACGTAAAATTTTACGTCTCCCAACGATTGCGGAAAAAAACTAACCATATTAGTAACGGCAATTGCCATCATTACAATAAGCAGATTGATATGTACTATCGCGTTTTCCAAAAATTGTATAGCGGTTATCGCGAATTTGTTCGTAAAATCTATCGCCAGCCCATTTGAGTCCCGGTAGAGCGCGGTAAGCATCTACAAATACACTACCAGCAGGTAATAATCTACCTATTTCTTCTGCTGCATCGCTACCTTGCCAACGTCTTTGGGGATTATCTGCATCAATCAAAATCATCCCCAATTCGCAATCATTTGATGTAACATTCCACTTTTGAAGTGTTTGCTCATCCTGCATGGGGATGTAGCTAAATATTTGTCCTTTATCTAAATTCTCTAAAATTTGCACTAATGTCACGCAAAGATTGCAGTTGCCGTCATAGATAACTTGGTAAGTCATGGGAATTGGTAATTGATAATTGATAATTGATAATTGCTAACAGAGAGCTTTATTAGTATAGGATAGTGCGAAATCGCCCTTCATAAATCAAAACGGATTCCTATATTTTCTCAGATATAACTGTTAATTAACCTTAATAAGCATTTATTACCTCTATCAATAGAAAGTTTTGTTTGCTAAACAACTAAGTCGAGAGAAAGTTTTAATCCGAAATATATAACTATAAACTTAACTCATACCGTTTCTAAGAGAGATGCATTATCATGAGCGACACAAACGGAAAACTCGCTTCACGTCTTTATCCGTCTCACATTGATATTCCTACTAATGTAAGAAGCCAAATTGTTACACTCCTCAACCAAACTTTGGCTGCAACAGCAGATTTGAAAAGCCAAGTTAAACAAGCACACTGGAATGTTAAGGGAACTGACTTCTATCAGCTTCACGAAATGTTTGATGAAATTGCTGCTGAAGTAGAAGAATACATCGATATGGTTGCCGAGCGCGTTACCGCTTTGGCTGGTTATGCTTGCGGTACTGTTCGTATGGCTGCGGAAAATTCTATTTTGCCAGAATATCCTACCGATATTTTGAACGGAATGGAACACGTAACTGCTTTAGTTGAGCGTTTTGCAGCATATGGCAAGCATTTGAGAGAAGCTATTGATAAAGCTGACGAATTAAACGATCAAGACACAAACGATCTTTATGTTGAAATTTCTCGTACCATTGATAAGCGACTTTGGTTTTTAGAAGCTCATATTCAAGTTTCTGAAGTTAAAGCAGATGGTATGGTTAAAGAAAAAGCAAGCATTAACTAATTTTTGTTAATTACTTTTTGTTTGTTTTAGCGTTATAAATTATTTTTGACAAATAAGAAACCCGGTTTTTTCAACAAGCCGGGTTTTTCAATATTTTAATCTTAAAAACTATTTACCATCGCCACAGTAACTTTTTGGTAACTACCCCACTTTTAAGTACCTACTTTTCATTTTATAGATACATACTTTACTATTAAATAGTAGCAAGCTACAACAGAAGCGATTAATAAATTTCAATTACTAACCACTCATTCTTTATTTTAAGATTCCGATCTAGAATCCAAAATTTAAAATCTAAAATCCAAAATCTAAAATCAAACTGAGGTAAATCAATGACTCAAGCTACAAAAACTCATCTTATTCATGACAGAAACGCTCGCGGCAGAACCCAAATGGGTTGGCTCGATAGTTCTCACAGCTTTTCTTTCGGTGGTTTTTACGATCCAAATCGTTTGGGATTTCGCTCTTTACGAGTAATCAATGATGACAGAGTAGCACCAGGGGCTGGTTTTCCTACTCATGGGCATCGAGATATGGAAATCCTTACCTATGTCTTAGAAGGAGCGTTGGAACATAAAGATAGTTTGGGAACAGGTTCGGTAATTCGTCCCGGTGAAGCACAAATCATGAGTGCTGGTACCGGAATTATGCACAGCGAGTTCAATCATTCTCAAACGGAACCTGTTCACTTTCTACAAATTTGGATTCTTCCTGAAGAAAATAATTTAAAAGCTAGGTACGAACAAAAAGCTTTTTCTGTGGAAGAAAGAACTGGACAATTACGCTTGATTGCCGCACATGATGCTAGAGATGGTGCTGTAAAAGTATATCAAGACGTGGATTTGTATACTTCGATTTTGCAGCCCGAAGACAAAATTAATTATCACGCTAAATCCGATCGCTATACCTGGTTGCATATAGCAAAAGGAATTGTAAATCTTAACGGTGAAGAGTTAAGAGCGGGTGATGGAGTAGAAATTAGTGGCGAAGCACAACTGGAAATGACAACTAATGTAGGAGGAGAAATCTTACTATTTGATTTAGGTTAATCTTCATTTTTAACTGTTGTCAAAAACAGGCTTTATTGCCAAATTATCAATTTCATAAACTGAGTTGGTGCGTAACAAATGTTGACGCACCATTTTTATTGTATTGTAAAAAACATAATTGTAATATCATAAAACGAGTGTTATTACAACTACCATTAGATTTGATTGATGCATAATAATTTGCTATGGCAATATAATCTACAATTTAAGTTGTAAGAGAAATATTTTTGCCAGAATTGAAAAGACTTTATAAGACTGTATTATAATCTATTAATGCTAGAAGGTCTTTAGGCAGAGTAAGCATTTGAGGTTAGGGTGTATATTAAATTGAACTATATAAAAATACGAATAAATGCTGAGCCTAATTGTGATATAGCTGATTTATAGTATTTTAGTGAGTTAAACAACAAATCAAATTAAATTAATTTTTTTTTGATTCGAGTAAATTTGCTAGTTGGGGAACGTAACAACAATCTATGAAGTAGAAAATATTCTTTTCGTTCCAAAATACTAGTAAAAAATGTGACTATAAGAATATGATTAAAGCTTTATTTACGGATTGTTTTCTTTGTGTAATTCCGTAGTTAATCATGACATCTCTACCGCCAGAATCTCTACCGCCAGAATCTGCACCGCCAGAGTCTTTACCGCCAGAAAATCTAATTGTAGATGACGAAAACAAACCAGAAGAAAATCCCGAACCTCCTCGTAAGAAACGTTGGTGGTTTTGGATATTGCTTGCCGCACTACTGTTAGGTGGTGGCGGCTTTTTCGCTTGGCGGATGATGTCTGGAGCAGAGCAAAAACCTGCCGGACAAAATCCTCAAAATCGAAAGGTACCAGTAAAATTAGCTACAGTAAATTCTGGGATAATTGAAGATAGAGATGAATACATTGCGAGATTAGAATCGCGGCAATCGGTAACTCTTCAACCTCAAACACAAGGAAGAATTACGAAGATTTTTGTAAATTCTGGGGATGATGTGCAAGTTGGGAATCCAATTATGCAGATTGATTCTAGACAACAACAAGCAGCAGTTAACAGTGTAGATGCAGCGCAACAAGCGGCTCGATCTCAATTACAAAATGCGATCGCGACTCTCAAATCTTTGCAAGCAGAAAGATTATCTAATGTTGCCGATGTAAATTTGAATCAGCAGGAATACGAAAGATATACAAGTTTGGCAGCCCAAGGAGCGGTATCGCAACAAACTAGGCAGCAATATGTAAACAGACTTGCCACGGCAAAAGCTAGACTAAATGCAATTGATGCTCAAATACAAGCTCAGCGAGCTTCAATTAATCAAGCCGAAAAAGCATTACAGCAAGCTCAAGCAAATACCAAACAGCAGCAAGTTCAACTTCAGTACTATACTGTCTCTGCTCCGATTAAGGGTAAAGTTGGAGATTTGCTAGTTAAACAAGGTGATGTTGTTAATACATCTTCGCAATTAACTAGTATTACTCAAAATAATCCTTTACAAGTTGAGATTTCAGTACCTCAAGAGCGTGCAGCAGAATTACGTAAAGGAATGCCTGTAGAATTAGTTGATAATCAAGGTAAAATTTTAGGTAGGAGCCAGGTATTTTTTATATCTCCTAACGTTAATCAAAATACTCAGTCAATACTTATTAAAGCACTTTTTAATAACCCAAACAACCAATTAAGAGCAGATGAATACGTTCGTGCCAGAGTAATTTGGGAGCGTCGTCCGGGGGTATTAATACCTGCAACCTCAGTAGTTCGTTTAGCTGGAGAAACTTTTGTATATGTTGCTAAAAAGCCAGATGATTCACAAGCGAGTCCAGATTTTATAGCCAAACAAAAGCGCGTAAAATTAGGCAACATTCGCGGTAATAACTATCAAGTTCTAGAAGGATTAAGACAAGGAGAAAAAATAATCGTCTCTGGAATACTTAATCTAAGAGATGGAGCGCCGATAATGCCAGATTCTAAATGAAAGTTAGTTGATAGTTGTTAGTGGTTAGTGGTTAGTAGATAATTTCTTAGCAGTGAAAAAATTAAAATTTATTACTCCTGAATTCTAATTATTAATCCCTCACAGCTAACAACCAACAACTTTCACCCGTTCACCGTAAGTTGTTATCTTAAGCCAAGTGTGGATCATCAACTTTCACCCGGAGGGTGTGGATCATCAACTAACAACTATCAACTAACAACTATCAACTATCAGTATTTATGTTTGCTGACTTTTTTATTAAGCGACCTGTTTTTACAAGTGTCTGCGCGATTATTGTTCTGTTAATCGGAGCAATCAGTATTCCTAATCTACCTACAGCAAGATATCCAGAGATTAGTCCGATTCAAATTAATGTAACTGCTAACTATACTGGTGCGAATGCTGAAGTTGTGGAAAAAACGGTGACAACTGTTTTGGAGCAGCAGCTAAATGGTGTGGAAGGCATGAAATATATGTCTTCGAGCAGCAGTAACAGCGGTACCAGTCAAATTACAGTTACTTTCGACTCATCTCGTAATAAAGATATTGCGGCGGTTGACGTGCAAAATCGCGTTTCTTTGGCGGAACCGCAGTTACCGGAAGCCGTACAGCGCACGGGAGTTGTTGTTAGTAAAGAATCAAGTAATATCCTCTTGGCGATGGGGCTTTATAGCGAAAACCAAGAGTTTGATAATGTATTTTTAAGTAATTACGCTGACCTTTATATAAGAGATAATTTACAAAAAATCAACGGTGTCAGCAGAGCGCAAATTTTTGGCGAACGCCGTTATGCAATGCGTTTGTGGCTCGATCCCAATCGTTTGACAAGCCGCAATCTTACGGCTCAAGACGTAATTAATGCCCTGAGAGAACAAAACGTGCAGGTAGGTGCGGGGCAACTCGGACAGCAGCCGTCACCGCCAAATCAGATGTATCAAATTGATTTACGGGCTGTTAGTAGACTGCAAAATGTTTCGGAGTTTGAAGATATTATCATTAGGGCTGGAGAAAATGGCGTTTTAATCAAGTTGAAAGATGTAGGAAGAGCGGAGTTAGGAGCAGAAAATTACAATTCGTTTTTAAGATTTAAGGGAAATGAAGGGGTAGGTGTGGGGATATTTCCTACTCCTGGAAGTAATGCTTTAGAAGTTGCCGCTGCCGTGAAAGCGGAAATGGCTGAATTAGCTCAAGATTTTCCGCCGGGAATGAAATTTCAAGTTGCGTTTGATACTACTGCTTTTGTTGAAGAATCGCTTTCAGAAGTTATAAAAACGCTGTTGTTAGCTATTGGTTTGGTTGTTTTAGTAATCTTTATTTTCTTACAAGATTGGCGGACTACAGTAGTACCAGTTATTACAATACCTTTGGCATTGATTGGTACTTTTGGTTTTGTAAAAATCTTTGGATTTTCGATTAATACTTTAACTTTATTTGGTTTAACTTTAGCAACCGGGATGGTTGTTGATGATGCAATTGTTGTTGTAGAAGATATTTCTCGCTTGATTAATCAAAAGGAAATGTCGCCAAAAGAAGCTGCTTCTGCTGCAATGCGGGAATTGACTGGAGCGGTAATTGCTACTTCTTTAGTATTGATGGCGGTGTTTATTCCGGTAGCATTCTTTCCCGGTTCAACTGGTCAAATTTACCGTCAATTTGCGCTGACAATTGCCTTTGCTGTAGTAATTTCCACTTTCTTAGCGTTAACTTTGACTCCTGCTTTATCAGGATTATTATTCAGAAGAAAAACTAGTACTGGTGGTTTTATAAATAAAATTTTCGATGCTGTAAACTGGTTTTTGGATTCGTTGCGAGATGGATACGAATGGATTTTACAGCGTTTAGTTCATCTGAAGTTTTTAGTCTTAGTTGTATTTGCGGCTTTACTAGTAACAACAGGTTGGCTTTATACTATAGTTCCTCAAGCTTTTTTACCGGAAGAAGATCAAGGTTATTTTATTACAATTATTCAAGGGCCGGAAGGGGTTTCGCTTAACTATACTAGCAAGGTAATGAAACAGGTAGAACAGCAAATTCTTGAACTACCCGAAGTAGTCGGTACCTTTGCTATTGGTGGTTTTGGTTTTAGCGGCAGCACTGCTAATAGTGGCGTAATTTTTACCACTTTAAAACCTTGGGGAGAAAGAACTGAAAAAGGACAATCTTCTTTAGAAATTATTGGTAGATTAATGCAACAGTTTGGTGGCATTACCGATGCCAGAGTTTTAGCAGTTAATCCCCCATCGATTCAAGGATTAGGTAGTTTTAGCGGTTTTCAATTTCAATTGCAGGATAGAAGAGGAAACAGCGGCTTACCTAGAATGCTGCAAGAAATGGGAAAATTGTTAGGAGCAGCCAATCAAAGAGAAGAAATAGCAGCAGCATTCAGTACTTTTTCCGCGAATATGCCGCAATTATTAATAGAAGTCGATCGCAATCGAGCCAAAGCATTGCAGGTAAATATTGACGATATTTTTAGTACTTTGCAAACTTATATCGGCTCAAGATACGTTAACGATTTCAATTTGGAACAGCGAACTTATCGAGTTTACGTACAGGCAGACGCTCAATTTCGCTCGAATCCAGATGATATTAGTAAATTGTATGTTCGCTCCCAAAATAATCAAATGATTCCTATAAGTAACTTAGTAACTGTTACTTCAACCACCGGAGCGCAAACTATTAATCATTACAATCTTTATCGTTCAATTCAAATCAACGGACAAACAGCACCCGGTTACAGTTCCGGACAAGCAATAGAGGCAATGGAAGAAGTTGCTGCACAAGTTTTACCAAGAACTTTTGGTTACGAATGGGCGGGGATTTCAGCAGAAGAAAAGGAATCCGGCGGACAAGCTCCGTTAATCTTTGGTTTGGGACTTGTTTTTGTATTTTTAGTATTAGCGGCACAATACGAAAACTATATAGATCCTTTAATTATCATGCTTTCAGTTCCCCTAGCTATTTTGGGAGCATTATCTGCACAATATTTTAGGGGTTTAGAAAATGATGTTTTCTGTCAAGTTGGTTTAGTAATGTTGATTGGTTTGGCTTCCAAAAATGCCATTTTGATTGTAGAATTTGCCAATCAATTAAGAGAAGAAGGACTTGCGATTAGTAAAGCAGCAGTTAGAGCCGCACAAGAAAGATTGCGACCAATTTTAATGACAGCTTTATCAACTTTGTTGGGTATTTTTCCTTTATTAATAGCAAAAGGTGCTGGTGCTGGTAGCCGTCAATCTTTAGGTACTGCTGTATTCGGAGGAATGTTTGTAGCCACGTTTTTAAGTTTGTTTGTGGTTCCAATTTTGTATATTGTAATCGTGTCTTTACGAGAGCAATTATTGCCTTCCAAAAAGAAAGAAGAAATGCATTCTGTTGAGAAAAATGGTAAAGTTCCGGCGAATCGTTAATGTTAGTTAGGAGTTGGGAGTTAGGAGTTAGGAGTTAGGAGTTAGGAGTTGGGAGTTGGGAGTTGGGAGTTAAGAGTTAAAATTTATCACCTTTAACCCTTAACCTTTGACTAATAAATCAATTTCTTTTTTATCTCCAGAAGTTACATCGGTAAAAACTTCTTGCGGTAAAAATTGAATCGAATCTCTATCAATATCTCTTGCTACTAGCGGTAAAAATAATTCTAGAAATTCAATAAAAAATGTTGAAATTAATTCTTTAAACAAGCAGTCCTGGTCAATTGTCATACACCCTTTGATTGAAAATTATTTTTATTAATAAAGATTATAAATTATTTACTTATAGGACTTACGCAAGCCCCCCTTTTTAAGGGGAGCCACTCCGTTGCGGAGGTTCCCAAGCCATTGCGTGCGCGGGTTCCCAAGGCAGTGCGTTGCGGAGGTTCCCGCAGTACGTAGCAACTGCCGCCGCGTTGTAGCAAATGGCGCTCCGTTGTAGGAAGTAGCGTAGGTTGGGGGGATCTAGAATGTTTGGAACACTGTATTTTCTGTTATCGCTGCGTAAGTCCTAACTTAGTCAGAAATTTTATTTAACAAACTTTTATTAAAAACATTTATAAAAATACATATATTGTTAAGCAATTTAAACTTTCATC
>CAYMZW010000210.1:0-11443 GCA_964395005.1 uncultured Rivularia sp. | reverse complement strand
TTGTACCGCGTTCGATGCGTCCGAAGTGAACGAAAAAGTCGGATTCTTTTTTAACGTCTTCAATTCTCACGACAATTCCATCACTGCTGATATAACCGCGATCGCCGATTTGTCCACCGGATTCGGCATAAAACGGAGTTTTGTTGAGAACAATTTGGATTTCGGTTCCGGCTTCTGCTGCTTCTGTTGAAATTCCTTCTACTAATATTGCTTCAACTTTTGAAGTTGCACTAGATTCGGTATAGCCGATAAAATCGGTAACTTCGATATTTTCTGCCAATTTATCAAGTTCGCCTTGAACGGTTAAATCGATGGTTTCATGTGCAGCTTTAGCGCGTTCGATTTGTAGCTTCATTTCTGCATCAAAGCCATCACTATCAACCGTTAAACTTTCTTCGGCCGCGATTTCTTGAGTTAATTCTAAGGGAAAACCATAAGTATCATAAAGTTTGAAAGCATCATCACCGCTAATAACGGTTTTATTTTCCTGCTTTAATTTAGCGATAACTTCTTCAAGTAGTTTCTCTCCTCTTTCCAAAGTTTTGAGAAATTGAGATTCTTCTCGCTGCAATTCTGCTTTGATGGCGTTTTCTCGTTCCCTAACTCTAGGATATGCACCCGAAGAAAGTGCGATCGCCGTTTCTGCAACTTGAGTAGTAAATTCCCCTTCAATCCCAATCAATCTACCATGACGCACCACCCGACGAATCAAACGACGCAATACATAACCTCTCCCGACATTAGAAGCGCGGATTTCATCGGTTATCATATGCATCACCGCACGAATATGATCGCCAATTACTTTTAAAGAAGTTTTGGTTTTCTCATCACTTTTACTGTAATCAATTCCGGCAATTTCACCAGCTTTTTGAATAATCGGAAAAATTAAATCGGTTTCATAGTTGTTGGGAACCTGTTGGAGAATTTGTGCCATTCTTTCCAAACCCATTCCGGTATCAATATTTTTATTCGCCAGAGGAGTTAAATTACCATCAGCATCGCGGTTATATTGCATAAATACCAAGTTATAAAACTCGATAAACCGCTCATCATCTTCTAAATCAATATTTTCATTACCCTGCTCTGGATGAAAATCGTAGAAAATCTCCGAACATGGCCCACATGGCCCCGTTGCACCGGAAGCCCAAAAATTGTCTTCATCTAAACGTAAAATTCTGGCTTCAGGTACGCCAATTTTATCCTTCCAAATATTGTAAGCTTCATCATCTTGGTAATAAACGCTCACCGCTAATCTTTCGGCAGGTAAATTAAATACCTTTGTCGAAAGTTCCCAACCCCAATTTATAGCTTGCTCCTTAAAATAGTCCCCAAAGCTGAAATTACCCAACATTTCAAAAAACGTATGATGTCGCTTGGTAACTCCGACATTTTCAATATCGTTAGTACGAACGCATTTTTGGGAAGTGGTAGCGCGTTTAAATTCCGGAGTACGCTGTCCGAGAAATATTGGTTTAAACGGAAGCATCCCCGCGATCGTCAACAATACCGTAGGATCTTCCGGTACTAAGGAAGCGCTGGGAAGTGGTTGGTGTTCCCGTTGCGCGTAAAAGTCGATGAATTTTTGCCGGATTTCATTACCGCTGAGATGTTGGGGTACAGACATGGGACTAAGCCTTGATGAAGGTTAACTCAAGTTAAAACTATAAAATACCAAAAAAATCATCCATGAGGGGGAGAGGGAGTAGGGAGGGGGAAGAGGGGGAAGAGGGGGAAGATAATTATTAACTCATAACTCCTAACTCCTAATTCCTAATTCCTAACTCCTAACTGTTCACTGTTTTCAACCTTATTTCTCTGGGATATGCTTTTTTTCTTTAAGAATAGGTAAAATTCAAAGAGAACGATCAAGTGAAATTTAGAGAGTGAGGTAGCTGATGGCGCTTAAGTTAAAAATTACTAATATGAAGTGCGACGATTGCGCTAGCAAGATTAGTGAAGCGATAAAGGTTATGGAGCCTAATGCTAAAGTTGAAGCGGATGTGGATTCCAAAACTGTTACCGTAGACACCGCAGCTTCTGACGAAACAGTTAAGCAGGCGATCGTTGCTGCTGGTTATCACATTGAAGGTTATCAATAAACAATTCTACCTTTATTGTGAGTTAAGTGCTGCACGATAAGTAAATTTTGGTCTTTAAACTCCCCCTATTGATAGGGCATTAAAGTCAAGTTTTATTTTTATAACTTCGCAACAAAATCTTAGGAACCCGGTTTCTATTTAAATCGCTAATCTGGAAAATGCGATTTTTAAAGAAACCGGGCTTCTTTGGATCGGGGGCTAAGAAAGAAATAAGAAGTAATAGGGAAGTACTATTAACCGTTATCTTTTCAATCAGGTTACATCGTAAGTAATTAACCGGATTTGATGTAAGGTGTATTTTCTTAAGTAAATTCCTCAATTTAAAAACATTCTTTAAGTAAATACACGTGCAATATAGATATATCTATTTAATTTTTTAGTATTTTATTTCTAAATTTATATTTGCTTTAAATAAACTGCTTAGATTCTTAAAGCCGAATTCTATACATATCTGGATTTCTCCTACTTGCGGTAGATTTATAAATCGTTCATTTACATTAGAAAACATTGAATTTTATTCAAAAGTAATGGTTAATAATCAGAAATAATACTGAGGATATATTTATTTAAGATGCTTTTATGGCTACTATACTATCTATATATTTAAATAAGTATTTAAAACAACTTTCTTGGTGGAATTCACTGCTATATTTAAAAACTTATGTCGATCATTCCGTATTTACACTGTTTAAAATATATGTTTTTAAGCAAAAATTAGGTATCAGGAATATTATTTTTACAGAATGTTGTTAAAGATGTAGATGCAATAACAAAAGGAGATTACTTTGAGTTTGTTCGCTAATTTAATAGGGTGGAAGCAGGGTGTGGGGTCTGACCCCCTTGGCAAAAATACATTTATAACGACTAATAATTAGAAACTTCAACATACTTATTTTATTGAAGTTTTATCCTATATCTTCTTATCTCATGTCCGGAAAACACAAGCCTGCGGAAATACAGCAATTTTAATAGATTTAAATTTGAAATTTTGATTATTAAAGCAAAGTATTGTTCGTACCACATACCTTTTCGGGACTGACAAAAGTAGATTGTCAACTAAAAAAATATCATTAAAGAAAAAACCATGAACATTTCCATTTTGGTTTTTGGAAATGACGAATTCCTAGCCACACTACCATCTCAAATAATCGATGCAGATAATGTAAGCATCGAAGCAATAGCTGATTTACAATGTGCTATGTCGCGCATTCGACTAGACTCCCCTGATGTAATTATTGTGCAGTCTTCTCAGAATGATAGTATGCAATTGTGTAGTTGGTTAAGCGAACAAACAAAACTTTCTTGGATTTATTGCATTCTTTTAGAAGATAGTCCCGAGCTAATTACCGAGAGAAGAAATCAACCTTGGGAATGGGAATTAGAGATGACTTCTAAAGCTTTAAAACTAGGGGCTGATGCCTATATCTGGTATGGAGATACTCAAGAAAAAGAATCTATTCGACAAAGGAAAACAGATTCTGCTACCAATCACTTAAGTGCTAGCCATCGCTTGCTGCTGTCGCAATTAGCTGTAGCTTGGCGTAAAGCCCAGAAATATCAAGACTTAATCAAGTCCAATGATGCTTTATCGACAATAGCTTTGGCTGATTCGCTAACGGAACTAAATAATCGTCGTGCTTTGGAATGGGATTTACCAAGACAAATAAAAAAAGCCCGCGACGAAAATTCTCCTTTAAGCTTGATTATTTTAGATGTAGACTATTTTAAAAGAGTTAATGATAATCACGGGCATTTAGTCGGCGATCGACTATTAAAATTATTATCGAGTCGTATAAAACACAATTTGCGGGCACAAGATACAGCTTTCCGCTATGGTGGAGAGGAATTTGTGATTATTTTGGCTGACACCAACGCCGAAGAAGCTGATGTGGTAGCCAATCGTCTCAAGACTATAGTGAAAGAAAAAGCTTTCGCAATTAACAGCAGTTTAAATATAAACGTCACTATTAGTTTAGGAGCGGCTTGTTTGCTTTCCAATGATGACGAGCAAGGTTTAAACTTGCTCCATCGCGCTGACACTTTCTTGTTGGAAGCTAAATCTAAAGGTAGGAATTGTGTAGTCAGCTCTAGCAATATTATGCAAGATAATAACTACGTTGCAAATTCTACAGATAATTGTTTGCGAAATGAAGTTAATTGCAACAGTCCAATTAAGAGCGCTAGCTATAATAATCATACCCGTACATTACAATCATCGCATTTATAAATAGTGTCCCGATAATATAACTTTCGCGGAAGTAAGAAGTAAGATTTTCTAGGCTTTTTAGCAATCGATGGTAGTTTTATTTACGCCGATTTGCAAGCTAAGTTAAAAAAATTTTTATCATTGTGATTCGTTGCTCCCAACTCTATTTTCTAACCAAAACTCCTGCTTCGATCAAAATATGCTGACATTCTTCCACCGTGGCAAATTCTCGCATACTATTAACTAAAACTTGATATGCAGACCAATTTTTTTCTAAAACTGTTTTGGCTTGGAGAATGCTAAAACGTTGCTTTTGATTGCAAACAGATTCACTACAACCTAAAGACTTTAATACTTCCATAAGTTTGTTTTTATCATCTGCTCCACCCTGAGCATTTTCATAAACAAGTGTTTCTGCTGCAATCCCAGCCATCCAAATTGTATAGTAGCGCTGTAAAATCCGATCGGTAATTGCACCATTTTCAAATTGAGATAACAACTCAACATCATCAAAAGTCACACCTGCAAATCCCTTTTGTTTTTGCTTGAATGCTTCCCAAGCGCTCAAAGTATACCCCGTCACCGGAACCCCTAAAACATAAGCCACAAGAAAATGTCCTGCTTCATGATGAAGAATGCGTTCCCTATATTCCGGGGAAAATCTTCCAATCAAATCTAAAAATAAAGTGCCACCTCTACCTTCCAAACTCCAAGAATCAAAAGTTGCTATTCCTAAAATTGCAAAAGTTGCTACAGCAGGAATCGCAGGAGATAAATTAATCAAAGGTCCCAACAGTATCGAAAAAGTCATCAAGAATATTGATATCGCAACCAAATTTAAAGTTGTTTTATTCATTTTTTTTATAAAGAGCGAAAGCGTAATCTTTATTAATGTAGCAGGGAACGGGGAACAGTTAGGAGTTAGGAGTTAGGAGTTTTTTATTTATCCCCTCTCTGCTCCCTCCTCCCTACTCCCTGCTCCCTACTCCCTAATTATCAAGTTAGGAGTTAGGAGTTTTTTATTTATCCCCTCTCCCCCCATCCCCCGTCTCCCCATCTCCCCATCTCCCTCTTGCCAAAAAAGCGGGCGATAATGTGATTTAGCATACATAATAGATATTTGTACTAGTAAACTTACGAGAAAGAAAACTATTTCAATGCAGGGAAATTACTTAGTAAACTTTCTATTCCCTCTCAAAGACGAATTGTTACTAAATCTTCCGGAGAGTTATAAATGAAAACTAATGTACCATTTTCAATTCTTGCTCTTGATGGTGGTGGAGTGCGTGGGTTGGTAACGGCGGTAATTTTGGAACGTTTGGAAAAAAAGCTGCAAAAATACGAGCCACATAAATCACTTACAGATTATTTCGATGTTATTGCTGGTACTTCTACAGGTAGCCTTATTGCTTGTGCTTTATCTAAAGGTTTGAGTGCTAGCGAAATTAAAGATTTTTATATTCATAATTCTCAGATTATCTTTCCCCCAAGTAAAATAATTGTTCACAGCATTTTAAATTGGATTCGTTTGGGTGCATCTCATCCGATTTATAGCGATGATGGTTTAAACATGGTACTTAAATATATTTTCGGAGATTTTAAGTTTGGGGAGTTAAAAAAACCTACTATTGTTACTAGCTACGATACTTATAACCGTCAAGCTGTCGTATTCAAAAATACCAAAGTAGCTCATGAAGATATCCCGATATGGCAAGTTTGTCGTGCTTCTTCGGCTGCACCAATCGGTTTTCCCGGTTACGAAATGAAACACAAGCCTTTTTTAGAAGATTTGCGCTCTAAGGGTTATGCAATACCAGAAAACAGCGGTATTCCTTTAATTGATGGTGGCGTATTTGCCAACAATCCAGCATTATGCGCGATCGCCGAACGTTTGCGATGGAACGATCGCTTGCCTGACAACTCTAAATGGAATGCTCTAATACCAAGAAATGTTCCTCAAAAAGATATTATAGTTGCCTCTTTCGGTACCGGACAACAAGTTAAGAAAATTGGTGCGAAACAGGTGAAACAGTGGGGAGCATTAGAATGGTTAAGCCCCGGCAATGACTTACCTCTTTTAGACGTACTTTTCGATGGTGCTGGTGATGCAGTATGTTACATAGCGGAGCAAATTTTCGGGAATGATTATTTTCGCTTCCAACCGCATTTCGATAGAAATATCCCAACTTTCAGCGCAAAACAAGAAAATATTGATGCAATGATTGACTGTACTCAAGCATACTTAACACAACCCGAAGTCGATATTAAGCTCAATAAATTAGTGAAAACGCTTAATCCCTCAAAGACAAAGAGGGAACAGTTAGCAGTTAGCAGTTAGCATTGGGAATAGGGAATAGGGCATAGGGCATAGGGCATAGGGCATTGGGCATTGGTAATTGGTAATTGGGCATTGGTAATTCTCCCCATCTCCCCATCTCCCCCTCTCCCCCCTCTCCCCCTCTCCCCCTCTCCCATTTCGGATACGGCAGAAATGTTCGCTTGTGCCTGAATGAAAAACTAAGTTGCTGTAACGTCGTAGGCAAAACCAAATATCATAAGTAGATTGCAATATGAAAATTTGGGCTACTACGCTTTTTTTAGCTTTTTTTGGATTGATTTCCCCAGTCAAAGCAAATGAAGTCGTTATTGCTTACGAAGGTACTAATGCTGCCATAAAACCACAGGCGATATCAAAAAAACCAATTATTGTTAAAAAAGCGGAGTTTGGAGTATTACGAAAGGACAAAAACGGTAAAACTACATTTATTCCAACTACGAAAGTTCCTTACCAAGAAGGAAAAGTATACGGATGGCGCATCCAACTTCAAGGGTACGAAGGTGAATTAACATGGCAAGAAGTATTAACTTTGCCAAAACCCCCTTTAACTTGGGGAACTGATAATGGAGAACATTTTCATTTATCTCCTGATGGTACCAAATCAGTTATTAAACGTACTGCTTTAGTTAAAAAAGGCGTGGTTAATAATTTTTGGACTGTTTCTTCAGGAGATCCGAGTGGACTTCATATCATGGAAGTTTATACAGGTAAGCGTCGGATTGCAACTTTTAAGTTTGAAGTGGTTAAACCTTCTAAGTAAAAGTTACTAAAAATCTTTTAGATCGTAGAACGATATTCTTAAATTAAAACCCTCTTAATCTAAAGTTATCAGAGGGTTTTTTTCTGAAGGAAAATTAATATATATCTACGTATAACCAATCTATTTTTGTTTATGTAGGTCTGATTTCTACTCAAATTTGTGTGAAATAAAAAGAATATAAAATTTTAGTATAAATATACAGCAGATTGTAACATAAATGAAAAGTCAATAATGATTATTACTGTTTTATTGATTGGCTAGTTGAAGTAATAGTATAAGCATCTTGGTGCAATCGTGTTTTTATTAAGTAGATTATTACGGTGCTTTCGTCTAAGGTTTGGAATTGTGAGATTTAGGAGTACTACCTCCTCAAATGTGTCAATAGGTATTATTACATAATATAGATAAGTTATAATTGATGTTCTTGTAGCTAAGGAAAAAGTTCGCTGTATAGTATCATAAATTAAAATTTGTGATAACTTTTATAAAATATAGATGAAAATAAATTTAGCAAAATAAATTAAAATTTGTACGCTATTCTATTATGTAATTAGTAATAAATAGAAAAGCGTTTATTATTAAAAATAGGGTCACGTATTGCCATACTTACTCAAATAACTAATTTTTATAATTTGTATCGTTGATAATTTACTAAGAGGTGAAACAAGTCGTAATTATGATCCAATCAGTTATAGCTAATTTGGCAATTGTATTCTATTTAACAATGGCTTGTTGTTTCTTCATACAGTGGTTGGGTTTTTTTATCGATGATAAAGAAATGAATTCAACACAGCGTTATTTTTCTACAATTATTTTGATTTTAGGTACGATTTTATGGCCTGTAATAGTGCCTTTTGCTTATTTAGAGTTATTAAAGTTTCACAAGAAGCATAAGCAAGTTATTGATTTACTTATAAGTTTATCTGACCCAAAATTGTGCGATGAGTAATACATTTTTGGTTAATTTTTAGTTAATTTATAATTAAGATACTATTTTTTTTTAT
The DNA here is from genome assembly GCA_964395005.1 of uncultured Rivularia sp. GTDB lineage: Bacteria > Cyanobacteriota > Cyanobacteriia > Cyanobacteriales > Nostocaceae > Rivularia. The sequence goes on along the minus strand of CAYMZW010000210.1, from coordinate 3,036 downwards.
AGGTAGGCAGTAGGATTGGGGGGAATAGGGAATAGATGAAAAAGACGAAAAAAAGTGAATAATGTAAGTTAATAACTGTATTTATAGTTGAATAGTAGGGGTTGCCGAATTTTTCACTCAAAATAAAATCATATCAACTACTCAAGAACTAATATTACTAATCTTTTGTTGGGGCTGATGGTGGATTTAGGGTTGGTGTTGGTTTTGGTGTTGGTGTTGATGTTGGAGTGGAATTATTTGGTGTTGGATTTGTTTGGGTAGAGTTATTCGGAATAGTTTTTGGTGTTGATGTTGGATTTGTTTGGGTAGAGTTATTCGGAATAGTTTTTGGATTTGGAGTTGGAGTTGTTAGGGTAGAATTATTCGGATTCGGGGTTTGTAGATTTGGTAAAGTAGGAATTGGTTTAATGGTTGGAAGGGCTGGCGTGGCTCCGGTGGTTGGAATAGTAGGAGTTACGGTGGGAGTTGGAGACGGATTCTGGTTGTTGTCTACGGCTTTCCATTCCGAGAGCGATCGGTTAATTGCATCTTGAAATTTTTTAGATACTAAAACAACTTCAACATTTCCATCTGGTTTGGGAGTAAATTGATTTTGAGCGTAAAGAAAACGGTTATCAAAGGTTGGTTTACCTAAAACCAATTTATGATTTTTTTGATTATTTAACGTAATATCAATAGTTGCTTGGGGTTGTTTCAAACCGAAATCCGAAACTTGGGATGGTTTTGTTGATAAAGTGCGTTCACGAAGTGACTCCGAAGGAGTTTCGCTCTTTTCGGTTTCGAGCAAGTTTAGTAAATACGCTACCGTACCATCATTAGCAGGTACATTATCGGGAGATTTCATCTGCCACTTAGTCTTAGCCGATTCCGGAGAACGTTCTAAAGTTATACTTTCAGATGGAGTAGTTATTTTCAGATTTTTGACATCTTCTTCTTTAAAAGAGAAAAGCTGCTGCTGTTTTTTCTTCACTGCCTCTTGTTGAGATTTCAAATGAAACTCATAGAAATAAACAAAGCCACCCAACAAGACTGCTATCAGCACTAAACCCAAAGTTGTTCGCTGTAATTTCATAAAATATGTTGATCGTTGATAGTTGTTAGTTGTTAGTTGATAGTTGTTCAATCATTGACTGTTCACTGATAACTGCTCACTGCTCACTGTTCACTGCTCACTGATTCTCACCGTCTTTGAAACCAAAGAAGTGCTGCTGCTGCAAAAGCAAGTATGGGTAAAACGAATATAGAAGATAATGCGACAAGATTTGCTTGTGATTGGGAAAGGTTGATACGACGATTTTTGGCTTCTTTGGGACGAATTGAAAGTGGTTGCGAATCTTGGAAGCTTAACCAGGTAACTGAGTTGAGAAATACGTCTCCATTTAATTGCTGAGTAAAGAAACCGTCTGTAATAAAGTCTGAATCTCCGAATACTACCATTCTTGATTCGGTAGGCTTGTTGTTTTCTGAATTTGCGGGTGTTGGTGTTAATGTTGGTGTTGGTGTGGGTGTTGGTGTGGGAGTTGGTGTGGGTGTTGGTGTGGGAGTTGGTGTTGGTGTTGGTGTTGGTGTTGGTGTTGGTGTTGGTGTGGGAGTTGGTGTTGGTTGTGCTGCGATTTTTCTTGTTAAAGCAACACCTAAAGTAAGGGGGCCGGGAATATCTTCGTTTTCGTTGTATTCTAATTCTTCGCTTTGCCAATCGCTTTCTCCCCAACTTGCGGGTAGTGGTAGAGTTTTTAGTAAAGGCGTACTTTCAACACCATCGACGTTAATTGTTTGAACTGGTCGCGCTAACTTATATATAGATATACCATTTTGAAATTCTTTGGTTATGGGATGTTCGCCGTAATCGGTTACAACTGATATACCGGGAGGTTGTTGTTGAGCGCTTTCGGAAGCGTTAATTACCAAACGATTATCTAAACCGACTCCCCATTCTTGCAATAAAGCATCTAATTTTGGATCGACACCAGGATCGACCATTACTAATAAATGACCACCACCATTGGCATAATTTTGTAAAGCTTGAATTTCACCTTCTAATAATTCTCTTTGCGGCCCTGCAAGAATCACAGCATTTGCATCCGGGGGTATTTGTGCGGTTTGAGTTAAATTTAAAGGTTGGGCAATATAGTTATTATCAGCTAAAGCTTGAACAGCTTGAGAAACGTTATCTTGTCCCCGCTCTAATTGACGTTCGCCGTGTCCTTGGAGAAAATATATTTTAGATGTAGTAGGATTAGAAATTTGCGCCAAACGGTTAGTTAATCTTGATTCTGAAAGACGCTCTTGGGTATTAACAACCTGTACTAATTGTTGATTTTCTCCAGATTCTAAATGAACTTCACCATAATCCTTGATCCCAAATTTTTCTGCTAAATCCAATCTAAGATTGGGATCTACATATTCATATTTAAAATCATTACTTTGTCTGGCATAATTTTCCAATAAATCTTCATCTACAGGATTTTTATTCGCATCAAACACCCAAACTTTCGCCGGTTGTTCTAAATTTTCTACTACTAGCTTGGATTGAGGAGCAAGAGTAAACAAATTAGTTTCTGTTAAATCGGTGCGGACATTATAGCGAGTACCTAAAAAATTAATTAATCCCAAAATTGCCACTACAGCCAAAGTTGCGATTAATGCATTAGCACCAACTTGAGTAGAGCGACGACTCCACCATTTATTAGAATAGCTTTGCCAAATTAACCAAAATACAGCAATAGCTAATCCCAAAATTATCAACACCAGCGGAATAGTTCCCCATTCCTCCGAAACCAAACCCACCGTTAAACCCGCAGTTATCAAAAACGGCGCAAGCCAAATCAAATATTTCATCAGTTATCAGTGAACAGTGAACAGTGAACAGTGAACAGTTAAGAGTTATCAGTTATCAGTTATCAGGATACAGGGTATAGTTGACAATAAATAATTGATGAACCACAACTAACAACTAACCACTAACTACTAACAACCAACTTCTAATTCCTTTGAAAACGAAATGCATCAATTGATTGTGCTGTGAGAAAAATACCT
>CAYMZW010000209.1:0-11452 GCA_964395005.1 uncultured Rivularia sp. | reverse complement strand
CTGAAAGCGCTTTTACTAATTTACCCGAAGTATCCCAAATTCGAGCAGTTTTATCGTTGGAAGTAGTGAGAATGTATTTACCATCTGGGCTAAAATTGGCAGTGCGAACTGTATCTTTAAGTTGCAATAATAAATTACCGGATAAATCCCAGATACGAACTATTTTTTCACCAGAGGAACTACCGACAGATATACCATCTACAATTGTTTCGGTAGGTGGTGTAAAAGAGGTTGTAATTACTCGTTTTCCATCTGGGCTAAAACTGGCTTCACTTATCCTTTGTTGATGTTTAATTATTGCCAATTGTTTACCATAAAAGTCCCAGATACGAACTGTTTTATCTACAGAAGTAGTAATAATATGCTTATCATTCTGGCTAAAATTAGCGCTATTAAGTCCATTTTGGTGTCCTTTAATTTCAGTTATTAGCTTACCTGACAAGTTCCAAATCCGAGCAGTGTTATCATAAGAAGCAGTAATAATATACTTTCCATCATGGCTCCAGTTAACATCTGAAATAGTATCTTCATGAGCAACAAATTGCTTTACCTCACGAATATTATTTGTTATTGTCTGCAAAGCTAAAAGCGGGCTAGTTGCAGGATATTTTTCTATAGAGCGTCCATCTTTTACTAACTTTTTCAATCTTTGTCCGGCATCCATTGCTGTTACTAAAGATTCAATTTGTTTGGTTTCAAACTGTTTTAACGCTGTAACTCCTGCTCGTTCTAATTTTGTACCTTCTTGAGCTTCTTGTAATTGATGATTTGCGGATACAAAAGCGATCGTAGCTCCAATCACAGAACAAATCAAAACACCACCACCAACACGAATTTGTCGTTTAGCTTTGCGTTGTGCTGTAGTTAAAGTATCGTTAGCTTGTGCTAATATACGACTTTCTTCAACTAAACATTGTTTTTCCAATTCCTGACTAGCATTTAAAAACTGATAATCTTGCCTACTTAAACTTTTATCAGCAGCCCAAATATTTGCGTCTTTCAATGCTTTACCTCGCAATAATCTAGAATCATCCTGACAATTTGCAGCAAACCAAGCTGATAATGCTTCCGAATATGGTCTTAAATTCATAAGTGCTTTCTCTACCCAATTCAAATCAAATACTGTTGCGTAAATACGGTTGTAAACTTGTAAATATCCTTGATTCTCTACCACTAATCCTGATAGCCGTAATTCGATTTGTTCGGGACTATCTTCAGCGGGTATTTGTCCTATTTTTAAAATTTTCTGATACAAGCCAAGCAATGCGCCTGTATTATGCTTGCTTCTTAAAATCCTATCTTTAATTGTTTTTAAATGCGGTGGTTCGTCTTGGGATTCCCAATTTTCAATGATTTTCTGTCTAACAATCTTTTCTACATCTTGACTTGTTAACTCTGGAATACCTGATAATAAATCGCATAGTTTTTGTGTAAGTAATGGTTGTCCCCCAGTCCAATTTAAAACTTCTTGTAAAACAGATTGGGGATTTTCAACTTGTTTAAATCCTGCTGCTAAATGTGCAATTTCATCGATTTGAAAACCATTCACTTGAATCGCGCTACCAATATTGAAAGGTGTTCTAACTTTATCCGATATTAAATAGCTTGGTGTTGCTACTCCTAACAAAACAAAAGTAATCCGATTAAATTCTTTGTTAAAATTACGCTTCTCATAACAGCTTCTAATCCAAGAGAAAAAATCATCGCAGGGAAAGTTTAAGCTTAAAATACTATCGATTTCATCAATGAAAATAACTATTTTAGATTGAATTTTTTCTAATAATATTTCTTCAATAAATATATCCAAACGCTGTAGAGGAGATAATTCGCTGTTATCCCTCCAAGATGTTCTAATAAACTCGCTGGGATTAGCTATTTCAAAATTAGCAACCAACGTATAAACTATCCCTGCATACCACTGTTCGGGATTTATATCTTTACTACCTCTTCCAGAAATATCAATTGTTGTACAAGCGATTCCTTCAGCTTGCAATCGTTTGATAGCGCGAACTTGCAAACTGGTTTTACCCATTTGTCGGGAATTAAATATATAGCAGAAATTGCCTGCTTTTAGTTCGTTGTAAAGGTCAAAATCGGCTTTTCTAACCACATAGCTAGGAGCATCTTCTGTGAGACTTCCACCAACTTTGTAGGAAAAATTGTTGTTCATGATGTGATATTTATTTTAAGTTTGTAGCTCCGGACTTTAGTCCTCTCCGGAAGGGCTTAAGCCCCTACTACGAACAATTAGATTCTATTTTTACCAATCAACGCTTCTAATTGTTTTACGCGATCGTCAATTAATACTATTTCTGGATGAACTGGACTATACCTTTGTGAAAGTTGCACTTTTTGCGCTTTCAAATCATCCATTTTTCGATAAGCTGCATTATTTATTAAACTTTTAGCTGTGCCTTTATATGGCTGCGGTTGCGTATTTTCAAATTGTTTATATAAATCCTCAAGTTTAACTTCAAAATCTCGAATCATTGGATGTTGAGGTGACAATCTTGCTGAATTTATTGCTTTTTCTACTTCTATTTCAGCGATTGATTTTAAAATATCGGCAGTGGTAAGATTTGGCTCTGGAAGCGATACCCCTAATTGTGATAATTCTGTCCTAACTTTATCTAATTTTTTCTTATACATGGGTTGCATACCACCATTGCCAAAAACACCATTTAAATGTTGCTGCAATATTTTTTCCGCTGTTTTATAATCTTCAATAGCATTTTCTTTATCTCCTAAATCCCGATACAAATTACCTCTGCGAATATAAGCTTCAGTATCAACCAAATCATTATCATCAATGTATTTATTCAAATTTAAAATTGCTTTTTGTTTTTCACCCGATTTTTGATTAGCTATAGCTTTTTTATAAAATTTCCACCGCTCTTGGCTTGCCATAGCTTTTTTGTGTTGGTTAATCATTAAATCAAAGCAATTTTTTGGAACTCCTGCTATCTTCAAGATGTTCTTTGCTGAATCAAAAGTTTTCGGATTTACAATTTTACATTCATGGTAATCATCGGGAACTGTTATTTGTCCAAGTAATGGTAGTGAAAAACCTAGAAATAAAATAGATGATGTATGAGCAATTATAGAAGGTATAGAGAATGGAAATTTCATAATTATGTAATAGGAATGTAGGGTGCGTTATCGTACTCGTAACGCACCGTTTTAATTATCTCTAAAAATTAAGTGAATGTTTAGAGGGAGTTATTCATATAAGAAAAGCATTAGGTATCTTAGATTATCTATGGTGCGTTACGCTGCGCGATAACACACCCTACGATTACTTTTTATTACGGCTAATTAATGCTTGTAATTGCTCTATTCCATTCTCAATAAATACTATTTCTGGATGGGTTGCAGTAAACTTTTTTGTAAGTTGCGAACGCACTTTTATCAAACTTCCCATTCTCTCATAGGAAGCATTATTTATCAGGTTTTTCACAGTTCCTTTATCTGGTTGCGGTTGGGTGTTTTCAAGTTGTTTATATAAGTCTTTAAGTTGAGCGTCAAATTTCCTAATTTCTGGATGCTGAGGATTATATTTTACTGAATTTAATGCTCGCTCGACTTCTATTTCTGTGATTGATTTCAAAATCTTGGCAGTAGTAAAATTGGGTTCTGGAAGTGATACCCCCAGTTGTGATAATTCAGTTCTAACTTTACCTAACATTTCTTGATACATTGGTTCCATATAACCATTGCCAAAAACCCCATTTAAGTATTGCTGCAAGGTTTTATCTGCTACTTTATAATCTTGAATAGCATTTTCTTTATTTCCTAAATCCCGATACATATTTCCTCTACGAATATAAGCTTCAGGATAGTTCTTACTTTTACTAATAACTTGAGTCCAATCTGAAATTGCTTTTTGTTTTTCACCTAATTTTTCATAAGCTTTAGCTCTGTTCCTATATGCAAGATCACTCCAACCCGATCTAACCGTATTATTATTAATTACCTTGGTATAATCCTTAACTGCGGCTTTGTAATTACCAATTTGAAAGTAAGCATTTGCACGTTCATAGTAGGAAGCTTCTACTTGAGGATTCAGCTTAATTGCTTGCGTGTAAGAAGAAATTGCAGCTTGGGAGTCTTTTTCGCACTCCATTTGAAAGAGTCCCATTTTTATGAAGTCTGCTACTGTATTAAGTTGTGATGGCTTTTGAGTTCTGCATTCATCAGGATTATTAGAAGCTAGGATTGGTGTGATTAATGGTAGAGAAATTAGCAGCACAATAGATGATGTATGAGCTAATACGGAAGGTATAGATAATGGAAATTTCATAATTATGTAATCTATAATAGTTCTCAGTAAAATTAGGACTAGTAATTCCTACTAATCTCATTTAACTTTAACGATACCTGAGTTTGCATAGGAGTTTATCGAGTACGTATCGACTTTGTCACGAGATTGAATTTTCGTATATTTTGCGAGATAAATAAATACAGTAAGTGTTATACCAAATATGCCACGTTCAGTTAAAGTACGTTCTGAATTTATCTCCCAGGTAAAATCTGCTTTACCTCGTAATGGTTATATTCGTCAAAGCGATCTTGCTGAATATTTACAAGTTTCTCAATCTACTATCAGCAGTTTTCTTAACGGTAAACCTGTTGATTATTTGAATTTTAGAGAAATTTGTCGTGCTTTAAATTTAGAATGGCAAGATATCGCCGATTTAACGGTAGAAACTTTACCTATAACACCTACAATTTCAAATTCAAAAATATCTTTATCTAATTTGTCTCTCGAACATCCAACCGGGCAAGTACCCTTAGATTCACCATTTTATGTAAGGCGATCGCCAATTGAAGAAAGATGTTACGAACAAATCAAACAACCTGGTGCTTTAATTAGAATTAAATCACCCAGACAGATGGGTAAAACTTCACTTTTAGCAAGAATTATTGATAAATCGCAATCTCAAGGAGACTGTACGGTAACTTTAGATTTTGAACTTGCATCAAGCCAAATTTTTGTTAATTTAGATAAGTTTTTACGCTGGTTTTCTGTCAGCATCTGTTTAGCTCTAAATATCCCTAATAAAATTAATGATTATTGGGATTTAGCTAACATTGTTGGTAGCAGCATGGCTTGTAAAGCTTATTTTGAAGAATACTTATTACCAACAATCAACAAACCGCTAACCCTTGGTTTAGATAAGGTTGATAAAGTCTTTGAATATCCAGAAATTTACCGCGATTTTTTTGGATTGCTCAGGGCTTTACACGAAGAAGGTAAACGACGAGATATTTGGAAAAAGCTGAAATTAATTATTGTACATTCTACAGAAGTTTACGTTCCTTTAGATATCAATCAATCGCCTTTTAATGTCGGTTTATCGATAGAATTACCTGAATTTAATAGTAAACAAATTTTAGATTTAGCTCAAAGACATCAAATAAATTGGCAAAATACCGAAGTTGATAAATTAATTAATTTAGTAAGCGGACATCCGTTTTTAATTCGTCTTGCTATCTATCATATTGCTAAAGGAAATGTCAGCTTAAATCAAATTTTAAAAAACGCTACTTCTAGTAATAGTATTTACTCAGAACATTTACGCCGTCAAAGTTTTATTCTGGCGCAACAACCAGAATTAGCTGAGGCTATGAAAAATATAGTTAATAACAGCAATCCGACACTATCTACAGTTATTAAATTTAAATTACAAAGTATGGGATTAGTTAAATTGCAAGGAGATAATGTATTTCCTAGCTGTAATTTATATCGTCAGTTTTTGCGGATTTTTAATGGTTTGTAACTATGAACCTGACATATTTGGCGAAGACGGCGCAACTACGAACTCTTCTTCTCAACTTTCCATACATCATGCGCTTTTCCTAATTCTTCACTCAAACTTTCATGCACATAACCATTAGTAGCTAAAATCCTTCCCGAATCCATCTTGAAATCGCTACCATCATAAGCCGTTACCTTACCACCAGCTTCCCGTAAAATAATTATCCCAGCAGTAATATCCCACGGTGAAAGTCCTCTTTCCCAATATCCATCCAAACGCCCGCAAGCTGTATGAGCTAAATCAAGCGCAGCGGAGCCACCGCGTCTTACTCCCTGGGTTAAATGAGTTAAATGACAAAATTCCGTATAGTTATTATCATCAGTCTCGCGACGGTCATAAGCGAAACCTGTTACCAACAAACTTTTATTTAATTGTGAAGTTTTAGAAACACTTATAGGAAAACGATTGCAGGTTGCTCCCAAACCTTGTGCAGCACGGTATAATTCGTTGCGAAAAGGGTCGTAAATTACACCAACTTGCGGAACACCTTTAATTAAAAGCCCAATCGAAACCGAAAAAAACGGATATTCATGAGCAAAATTAGTCGTACCATCCAAGGGATCGATCGCCCAAAGATATTCTTGATTTTGATTGCCTAATATCCCAGACTCTTCTGCAAGGATAGCGTGTTCGGGAAAATGACGGCGTAAAGTTTCCAAAACCACTGCTTCCGAAGCTTTATCGGCTGCCGTCACCAAATCCCCAGGACGTTTTTCCGAGGTTTTATCCTCCACTTTACCTAAATAACCTTGTAAAACAGCACCAGCAGACAGGGCTGCTTCTGTAGCAATATCTAGAAATATTTGTAAATTCATTAGTTGTTAGTTGATAGTTGATAGTTGATGGTTGTTAGTTGTTAGTTGATAGTTGATAGTTGATAGTTGATAGTTGTTAAAAAACTCCGCGAGCTCCATCCGTTGCCTAACTCCATCCGCTGCCTAACTCCATCCGTTGCCTAACTCCTAATTCCTAACAACTATCATTTATCGATAAACCCGGCGAAACTCGGAGGGAGAAAGCCGCATGGGATCTTCGGGGTTCCAAATTCCTTCTCCCATAAGTCTAGACCAATGCTGTGCGCGTTCCAAGCGAGAATCGTATTTGTGGTTGGGCGATCGCGCTACAAATATTGCGTGTCCTTCTTTAACGAGTTGTTCGTTTATTAACGTGTCATTTTTCCACACGTAAGCTAGGGTTCGTCCAAATTTATCTTTAGCTTCTACGTCAAATTCTAATCTGACGGGTGAGGATTTATCTTCAATCAATTCCGTCAAACGTTTTTTAGACGCTTCTCCCCAAGGGCGTTGGCGTGTAGGAGGTGCGCTAATACCCGTCAAACGCACCTCAGAAATTAAATTAGGCTGTTCGCGAAAACCCGTAACTTGCAAAGTTTGTCCGCTAACAACTCGCTTCACTTTAATCGGCACCGTTCCCGCCCCTAATGTATCTTTTTTAGCTTGACACCCCAACAGCAATAAACAACAAAAGAAAATAATTACTTTTTTCATTTAAATAGTTATAAACTCCTAACTCCTAACTCCTAACTCCTAACTCCTAACTCCTAATCTTCCTCAATCGGTAAGCCCGCACGAACTCTACCTTTAGCAAAATAACGTCCGAATTGAAGTTCGTAAACTTCGTCTTCATCTTGGGTTTCGACTTCTAAGTCGGAGCAGGCATAGCTAACGCATAATAATGCATAGCCTTTTCTTTGCAGATTGGGGGATAATCCTACCGCTTCGGGTTGAGAAATGTTTCCTTCGATCACTCTTACAGCACAAGTGGTACAGGCACCGTTACGACAGGAAAACGGCAAATCTACACCTTGTTTTTCAAAGCTGTGCAGAATGTAGCGATCGCCGGGTACTTCTAAGGTGTGTGTGGTGCCTTTTGCTCGATCTCTAACTGTGACTTTATATGTAGGAGACATGATGATTTCGGATTTTATATTCGGTAATTATAGAATTATTCTCTCAAGGATTGCAGTTTATTTGAATTCAATGTAAGATAACATCTTGTGGCACCTGGAGAGGTGGCCGAGTGGTTGAAGGCGCAGCACTGGAAATGCTGTTTACCCGAAAGGGTAACGAGGGTTCGAATCCCTCCCTCTCCGTTTTATCAATTCAAAAAAAGTTTTTACCTATGTACTCCATGTATGTAGGTTTTTTGCTGAGTATAATTTAACGTTAAGTTTCTTACTATAGTGAGGCTACAATTGAAAATTAATATTCCGATTAGCTCAGTTTAACGTTTAAAGGGTGTAATTCCTAAAGCGTAAAAAATTGAAGTTAAGCTAAAAATCGGTTTTAAAAGGATGTGCAGGAAAGTCTAATTTAATACTTTAATCTGGCGGTTAAAACCGCAGCTACAAAAGCAAAACCCGGCGACCTGGGTTTAAAACCACTAGTCCACGCAGGTGGACAATGCGGCGTGTAGTAGCGGTTTTAACCGCCGGATACTTTTAAAACATCCTCTAACGCGGACTTTGTAGTATAGGTAAACGAATGAAAAAATTGGATTTCAATCAAATAGATTTAAATGAATTAAATTTAGGAAAAATGCAGCAAAAAGAAAATGCCGATGGTTCTCTCTTAGAAGTTAATTATCTTCCTAGCTTTTTAGATCCTTTTGAATCTTTTATTGAAAATTTAATTACCAGACTAACCGATCGTTTTCTAATTAATACTTCAGCAAATGAATCTAATATTAATGATAATTTTGAATATGAAATATTAGAAATAATTAGAAAAGCTTCAGAAGCAGATTTTGTATTTATAATCGCAAATGATAGTCATGATAATTATTTAGTTAAATCACAAAGCAGTTTAGCAGAAAATATAGATAAAAATGCTTTTATAAATATCTTACATTCAATTGTTTTCCCAAGTATATCTTATGAATCAGTATTTAATCCCTCGCATAATGGTACTTATAAAATTAGTTTTGATGCTTCATATGCTGCCAATGCTTTTGTGATGATACCGTTAAAAATGCTTCCGGAAGCTGAAATCATGGTGGTTTGCGGTATACCCGATAATTCATATTTATTAGATAATGTATATGGGCTAATTTTATCTATTTTTTATCAAAACAGTCGAAATTCATTAAAACCTGCACTTGTTGAAGCTGCGATTATCGACGCTTTAAAAAAAAATTATGGATTTGTATCTGAATCGCTATATGAAAGACGGTTTCAACTATTTTGCGAGCGCTTGCAAAAAATGGTTGTTTATTTTGAACCCGTAATTTGTATAGATGCAAATGAATTTTTTATCAGCGGTTGGGAAGCTTTAGCTAGAGATACCCAAAGCTTAACTGCTCCCGTCGATTTGTTTCAAGCCGCAGAATTATGGGGTTCTCAATTTAAAGTTGAATTAGACCAATATTTTCTGAGGATTGCAGCAAAAAGCTATAAACAAGCTAGAAAATCAAAACAAAGAAGATTGAGTGATGTTGTACCATTATCAGTTAATGTATATCCTGAATCATTAGTTAAAAAAGCATATTTTGAAACTGTTAGAGAAATTATAGAATCAGATATAATTTCACCACGAAATTTGATATTAGAAATTTCTGAAAAATCCGAATTACCCCAATCTGAAAATGGTGTAAAATTGGACAATTCTTTAACTTTTTTCAAAAATAAACTTTTAGAATATGTCCATCAATTTAATATTCGATTTGCTATCGATGATTTTGGAGTTGGTTATGCTTCAGTTTCTCGACTTGCAGGTTTGAACCCATGCCACGTTAAAATTGACCGCGAAATTCTACATAATCAATCCAGCGATCTAATTATTCATTTCGTTCACCAAATTGTTAAAGCTAATAATTTACATCCACCCAATGTAATAGTTGAAGGTGTAGATGAACATACTCCGATTAGCTTATATCGATTAATAGAAATAGGTGTCACTTATATTCAAGGACATATTATTGGTAAACCAGAACCCGAAGTTTATCGTCTCAGCCAGGAAAAAAATGAGGAATTAATGAAGATGATTTCTGGGGAATAGGGAATTGGGGATTGGGCATGGGGCATTGGGGATTGGCAGATATTACTATTTATATTTATTTCAAGTCAATTACAAGATTTTTTTATAATGTAAAAATACCGATATCTTGACTATTATTTTCAATATTTTTAATTATCGATTCATCTATATTCAACTGACTTGCCTGCGTCATGAATGTGTCATTCCTGCATTAATTCTCGCTTGTTCTAATAAAAACCCAATTTTGAAACTTGCATATCCTAATTTAAAGTTTTCTTCAAATTCAGCATCTGATATTTTACGTTTTGCAATATACTTTTCTATATCATTAATATAAACACTCACGCCACTCTCGATGACCCCTGAATTTGATTTAAGCTATATCTAGCCCTAGTTTTTAGAATATTTAGCTGGTCAACTTTTGTCAATAAATCATCCAAAGTAACACTCTCATCACTTGATAGTTGATTCTCTGTATTCCGCTTTAATAAATCATCTAATTCAGCTTGAATATTTATAGATAGCTTAATATCTGCTAAAACTTGTAATTAATCTAAACTTAAGTCAGTTAAAAGTTCAGAATCTACTACCGATTGATTTATTAATTCATGATAAGTTTCCAAATCTAAAAATACGCCAATTGTTTCTCCCTGTTTATTGGTAAGATACTGTATTGATTCAGCCATAATCGTAATAACCTTTACAATGACTTTCTTATATAAAACTTGTTACTATCAATATTAACTAAAGCCAATTACAAAAAACCATAGTCTTGCAAACTTTGTATTCTTAGACACAGTTACATCAATTCATAGTTATTGTAAACAATCGCAAAGCATAATTTATTACTTTGGTAACAGAAACTATAATATTAAGTTTGGCAAGACTCTAAAATAAAAAACACTTGCAGTATCGCTGCACTCAGTTAAGAATTAATACGGTAAAGCACGCGGAGTAATAAGACGGTGAGTCAGTCATTTGATTACGATTTAGCAATCGTCGGCGCTGGAGTAGGTGGACATGGTGCTGCCTTACATGCTGTTAGCTGCGGATTAAAAACTGCAATTATTGAGGCTGGTGATATGGGGGGAACCTGCGTTAACCGTGGCTGTATCCCCTCAAAGGCATTACTCGCAGCTTCTGGAAAGGTACGGGAGCTACGCGATGCTTACCATCTCAAGTCGATGGGAATTCAACTTGATAATGTTCGATTTGAAAGACAGGATATCGCTAACCACGCCAATAATTTGGTAGCAAAGATTCAAGGAGATTTAACTAATTCTCTCAAACGTTTAGGTGTCGATATTATTCAAGGTTGGGGCAAATTAGCCGGTAAACAAAAAGTTACGGTTGATACTCCCGATGGTGAAAAAACTATTACAGCTAAAGATATAATTCTTTCGACAGGTTCGGTTCCTTTTGTGCCCCCAGGAATTGAAGTTGATGGTAAAACTGTATTTACTAGCGACCAAGCTGTAAGGTTAGAATGGTTGCCGCAATGGATAGCAATTGTTGGTAGCGGCTACATCGGTTTGGAATTTTCTGATGTTTATTCGGCTTTGGGTTGCGAAATCACTATGATTGAAGCTTTACCCCAATTAATGCCGGGATTTGACCGCGATATTGCTAAACTTGCCG
>CAYMZW010000208.1:0-11487 GCA_964395005.1 uncultured Rivularia sp. | reverse complement strand
TATAATCATCCAAACTCAAAAGCTTTGTTCGATATTAGAAAATTATAGACAATTATACGATAAGAGAAAAAGTTGGGGCTATGCTTGAGAATCTATCTAGATTGGGATGGGTAAAGGAGCAGAATATTTGACATTTTTATCGCAACAATCCCAAAACTAACAGGAAATAGTTAAGAGGTAATAGGTAAGAGATAATATCGATAAAAAATGTTAATTCCGAGGCATTGTTTCTTTTTACGTATAAGTCTTATATATGACAAGGAATTACTTTAGTAGTTAATCCGTAAAAGACTATACTTCCCAAGAAATAGCTACATTTACCTAAATTATTCCTGACGAAAGATTTATTTACAAACCTTAAAGTGCAAAATAATTATTACAAGGTACGAGTAATTAAACAATACTTCTTACTCGACAACTGCCGATTGCTATTTAGATATTAACTATTAACTATTAGCTTAAAAGCAGTAAGAGCAGAGTATGTTTATTTCCTAAACCTAGTTCTATACTTTTTAGGTTTTAAACAAAAATATGGCAAAGCCCATTGAATTTAAGCTCTTTGCTCCTTATAACAAAGAAGCAGCTTTAGTTGGTTCTTTTATGGATTGGGAACCAATTGATATGGAAAAAGGCGAAGATGGCTATTTCCGCGTCAAAGTTGATTTAGAAGACGGTGTTTATAAATATAAGTTTAAAGTACGCTCGAAATCTTGGTTTTTTGAAAAAGATCAATGGGTAGATGTAACCGATCCTTATGCAACTAATATTGACGCATTAGGTGGTTATGAAAATGGCGTTATGCACGTTAAAGATGGAGAAAGAATCGTCGATACCTATGTTTGGCATCATGACGACAATCCTTTACCTCCAGATAATGAATTAGTTATTTACGAATTGCACGTTGCTGACTTTTCTGGTGGGGAAAAAGATAAGTATGCACGTGGAAAATATCAACACGTTGTTGAAAAGCTAGATTATTTAGTAGAGTTGGGAATTAATGCGATTGAATTAATGCCAATTAAAGAATATCCTGGCGATTATAGTTGGGGATACAACCCCCGTCACTTCTTCGCAACTGAAACCAGCTATGGTGAAACGAAGGATTTAAAAAAGCTAATTGATGAATGTCATGGCAAAGGAATTCGTGTATTTATGGATGGTATTTTTAACCATTCTGAATCATCATCTCCTTTAACACAAATTGACCACGATTACTGGTATCACCACGAACCCAGAGATCCTGATAATAACTGGGGACCTGAATTTAATTACGAAAAATATGATGAAAATTTAGATACTTATCCAGCGCGAAGATTTATCGGCGATGCAGTACGTTTCTGGATTGAGGAATATCATATTGATGGCATTCGTTACGATGCAGCAAGGCAAATTGCCAACTATGATTTCATGCATTGGATAGTAGATGAAGCCAAAAAAACCGCAGGTGCAAAACCTTTTTACAATATTGCCGAACATATTCCAGAAAATACCAGCATCACTAATTTAGATGGTCCTATGGATGCTTGCTGGCACGATAGTTTTTATCATTGCATAAAAGAACACGTTGCCGGTGAAAAATTTGATTTAGAACAACTTAAAGATGTCATAGATCCCAAGCGTCAAGGCTTCATGGGTGCGACAAACGTTGTTAACTATCTCACTAACCACGACCATAATCGGATTATGGTGGAATTAGGCGATCGCGAAATTTTAGATGAAGAAGCGTTTCGTCGGTTGAAGTTTGCAGCTGCCATTTTAATGACAGCAGTTGGAGTACCAATGCTGTGGATGGGGCAAGAATTTGGAGAGTATAAACCCCAAACTCAAGAGTCATCTAAGATCGAATGGGGATTGTTGAAAAATGACGAAAATCGGGGATTGTTTGAATATTACAAAGGTTTAATTAGTCTGCGTAAAAACAATCACGCTTTGTATACAGAAAATATTGAATTCATTCACGAAAATCCTGAAGATAAAGTATTAGCATATACTCGTTGGAATGATGAAGGTTCCCGCATCGTAGTTGTAGCTAATTTCTCCGAAAATTTCTTAGCTGGTTATCAAGTTGATAATTTCCCAGAAGCTGGTAAATGGCACGAATGGACGGCTAATTATGATGTAGAAGCTGGTGATAACAGTATTATGACCGATTTAGGACCTTTTGAAGCCAAAGTATTCGTTTGGGGTTGATTCTACTCAATAAACTACTTTTCTTGCTTCAGTAAAATTTACTTTTTTTATCAACCCGGTTTTTCTAAAAAGCCGGGTTTGTTAATTTATCCCTATATAAGTTGTGTATTTTTCAGAATCCGAAATACATTACCCCCAAGCTGTATAAAAAAATATAATGCCTGAAGGCTAAAGAATCAACTTTTAATTGCTAATTAGCCTATTTATTCGTAGGTGACGCACGCTTATTGCAGTCACTACTAATATGGTTTGTCCATTTTAAATATATCAATAAAATTTATATGATTCATTCCATCCCAACAACAATTGAAGTAAAAGAAGAGTTTGACGAACAACTGTGTTTTTTGCAAAAAATATTAGAAAATATAGAAGATGGTATTCTAATATTAACTGAAACTGGCGAATTAATTCATCACAATGCCAGCGCTTACAGTATTTGCAGTCAAATTAATCAATTAAATGTAAATGCAAATGTAAATTCTGTACCATCTGTAATTTGGAATCTTTGTAAATCGTTGATAAAAAATAAATTCGACTGTGATAATCTGACTATATGGTCAGAAGATATTGTTATTAGTCAGTCACTTGTTTTTCGTTTAAGGGTAAGACGATTTTATTTAGAATTATCACAGCAACCATTATTATTAGTAACAATTGAAAATCGCTGCCAATCCTTGAAAAATGTAGCTTTATCCGAAGCTTATAAATACCATCTAACTAAGCGTGAAGCGGAAATATGGAGTCTCTATCGAGCCGCATCTAGCTATAAACAGATTGCAGAGCAGCTTTTCATTACCGTCAATACGGTTAAAAAGCACATTAAAAATATTCGTGCTAAACAAAGGTTTTACCCGATTTAAAAAGGAATATAGCAATCCGAATTGAAATGTGAGAAAATACGTAAATTTTATGTTGAGACTAAAAGTTAAATTTTATTCAATCCTGGCGATTATAAATCGCGGCTACACAAGCAAAACCCGCCTGCGCGGGTTATTTCATAAAGTCCACGGAGGTGGGCTTTGTTTGTGTAGTAGCGAATTATATTCGCCAGATTATATCTAATTTTCTCACGAACCATTTAGGATTGCTATAGCAAGTAGGGAATAGGTTTAACATCTTTATTATTTTACTGACTCCTAATTCAAAAAAGCCTATTTCCTAAAAATACTTAGTTTTTCATAAGTTTTTCATAATTTTAATAAAATAATTATTTTAATCCCCCGGTGAATCCGGGGGAAACTTTTTTTCCATTCGATAAATCTAAAGTTTTGTTTAAGTTTTATCCGTTAAGAATCAGGTTTTTTCTGCAAGCGAATTAATGTATTATGAATCTGCTTTTTTAAACTCTCATCATTTCGTAGTTTTAACGTAATGTTGTTAAAGCGTTGAATGCTCAGCCCACTATCTTTAACAATTGTCTGAGAGCGCTGACAGTAATTTTTAGCAATATCTCTGGCTTTTTGAGGCAAAGCGGTTATGGTTTTCGGCTTGTTACAAACAATAGATGGTACTTTGTTGCCCCCGGAAATCTTTTTGATTTCTTCAAATGCTTGAAGCCGACTTTGCTCTATTATTAATAAAGCTTTAGAATATTTTTCTATTTCATTATTATTAACAGATGAAGCAGGTTGAGCATCAACTCTGGCGCTTGAAACTATACTGCTAGCGAAAAAGCCGACAGTAGCTAAAGAACCTATGAAAAAAGACTTATAAAGCATTCGAGCGACGTTAGTTTCCTTGGAAGAATGAGTAATTCTCTTCATATGCTGTGTGATAATTAATTACAGTAAGAAGATGTTAATCACTTTGAATTGTTTCAAGCGAAAGATGTTCCCTTGAAAAATCGAAAAAATTAAACAAAAATTAAACAAATATATTCATTGTCGGCTTTTTTTACACATTTGGCACAGTTCTATAACTTTAGTTTGGAGTGTTAAAGTTTGTGCGGCTCCAAGTTTTAGATTAACTTCTAATTCAAGCAATATCGGTAAACAGGATATTAATTGCTGCACCGAAAGAAACTGAACTTCTTGCTGTAAATATTTGATGCGATAATGATTGCGAACTTCAGCAGCTTGAGCTATAGCTTGTGAGGAACGTTCGCCAGTTTCCATCATTATTCTAACCCACAACCAAGTGCGAAATTGACCGATCAGAGTGGCTACTATTCGCAAAGAAGGTTCGTAAGCATCGATCAAATCCGCAACTAAACTTAATGCTTTACCCGTGTCTCCCATTCTAATAGCACCAGCTAATTGTAGGCTATTTTGAGTTGAATTTCGGACTAATTGAGCGGCAGTATCAACATCTAATGGTCGATCGCTATCAGTTAAGTAAAGCTGCAATTTACTTAATTCATTATAAAGTAAGCGAGTATCATTGCCTACAGCCTCTACTAGAAATTCTGCACATTTAGGAGCCAATTTTATTCCCAATGATTTAGCAGCTTCATTTACCGATTTAACAAGTAGATCGATCTTCCAGGGAGATATTAGCCCAAATTCGCGAAATTGAGCAAATTTCTTCAACAATTTTGTTGATTTTAATCTTTCATCTGGTTTATTAGCACTAGTAATTAGTAAATATGAATTATCAGGGATTACTGATAACGTGCGCTGTAACTCTGACAACACATTATCGTCAGATAGAATCGCGATATTAGCATTCATCAGCCATACTAAACGTCCACCAGCCCCGAAAGGTGGTGTCATCGCTTGATTTAAAGCTTCAATCGCAGCATTCGGATAATCTGGGAGAAAAGTCGTGTAATTAAACGAACTCCAATTCGCATCGAGAACCTCGTCACGTAAATTGGCGATCGCCTTTTCCATCGCAAAATCATCTTCGCCCCAGTAGATGTGAATTGGCATAACGGAGAGAGGGGGAGAGGGGGAGATAGGGAGATAGGGAGAAGGGGAGAGGGGGAGATAATTATATAAAAAATCTCGAAATTTAACACATTATTACTTTATCAAGAAACTCTCGTCCTCATAACTTATAACTTATAACTTTCAACTACTAACTCCTAACTCCTAACTCCTAACTCCTAACTCCTAACTCCTAACTCTTAACTTTTAACTCTTAACTCCTAACTCCCAACTCCTAACTCCTAACTCCTAATTCCTAACTCCTTTTTATTTTGGTTAAATTGAGTGATTTTGCCTACAATTTATCCAATGAGTGCGGGAGAATATCAAGGTTGGACGACAATTATCAAACTTATATGAACCGGGTGGCGCGTATGACGCTACCGGAAGCTTACACTTCTGGAGTTCAGCATCTAAAAGAATCTTCTAAATTTGTATCACATCCAGAAAAAGGAAGAAACGCTGTATCTTTCCCTGGATATACATTAATTACCCCGCCTCCTGGCGAAGAAGATTCGATAAATTCTGCTTTTTACTCTAAATTGCACGAATATCAGCAGGAATTATTACAGTTACCGATGGGTAGTGATTTTATTATTCCGGTACCTCACGATAGCTTTCACTTAACTTTAGCGGATTTAATTTGGGACAGTGCCTATCGCGATGTGAAGGAAACTAATCCGGATTTTGAAGCACAATTACGATTATGCTTTAACGATATTTTTCAACAGTATCAAAAATCTGCGATCGCCGATAATCCTCCAAAATGGCAAATGTTGGGATTAATGCTTATGCCAAGGGCTGTAGCGGTTTGTTTGGTACCGTTAGATAAAAATAGCTACGAGCAAATTGTCAACTTCCGCCGAGCAGTTTATCAAAATCCAAAGCTAATGGCATTGGGGATTGAGCAACAGTATAATTTTACAGCGCATATAACTTTAGGTTATTTCGGCGATATTCCATCCGATTTAAACCGCGACAATTTCGCTACCATGCTTTCATCTCTAAATCAAAAATGGATTGAAAACTTACCTACTCTAACAGTGCATCGCGCCGAACTCCGTAAATTCGATGACATGACTCGTTTTTACAAAGAATCAGACTTCCCCGTTTTAACTTTTAGTAGCTAGATAGGGGAGAGGGAGAGGGGGGAGATAGGGAGAGGGGGAGCGGGGGAGATGGGGAGAGGGGGTAGAAAATCAATTACTAACTTTCGACTCCTAACTCCTAACTCCTAACTCCTAACTCCTAATTCCTAACTCCTACTCCCTAATTCCTAACTCCTACTCCCTACTTGATTGATTTGTTCACCAAAAGATAATCTAGAAATATAACGCACTTAATAGACGGCACTTCGTTAGAATCAGTCACCGAGTATGAGCTATGAATATTCAACGTTGGATTGCAAGACGAGAACCAAATTGGCAACGCTTGGATTCCTTGTTGAGAAGAATAGAAAGATTTGGCTGGAATTCTCTCGAAGCAAACGAAGTCGGGGAATTAGCTTCTTTGTATCGTTGTGTGGTTTCAGATTTAGCACGCGCTCGTACTCAAAATTTAAGCAACCCTTTAGTACAAAATTTACATACTTTAAAAACTCGTGCTTGTAGGCAAATCGATCGAGATTCGCCACGGCAAGAATGTTTCGGAGTAGTCAAATTTTATTGTTGGGGTTTACCGGCGATAGTGCAGCAGACTTTTCCTTATATTGCCTTGGCGGCTGGTTTATTTGTGTTAGGGGTATTAATCGCTTGGTTGTGTATTTGGCAAGATCCAACCTTTATGTCGCGAGTAGTACCATCAAGAATTATTTCCAAAGTTCGGGAAGATGGTGAATTGTGGACGAGTTCGATTGTAGGTATTGAACCTCTGGTATTTCCTGAAATTACTATTAATAACTTGAAAGTATCTTTAGGTGCCGTTGCAGGTGGAATTACTGCCGGAGCATTCACTATTTATATAATGGTATTTAACGGCTTATTAATTGGCGCGGTTGCAACTTTAGTCGGTCAAAATAATTTAGCTTACCCTTTTTGGGCTTTCGTTTTTCCACATGGTTCCTTAGAATTACCCGCTATCCTTCTTGCTGGAGGTGCGGGACTATTAATTAGTAAATCTTTATTCTTTCCCGTGAAATATCACCGTTTCTATGCAATAAAGCTTCATGGTTCTCAAGCGATAAAATTGGTATTTGGTATCGTACCGATGTTAATTATTGCCGGTATTCTAGAAGGCTTTTTCTCTTCCAATCCAAGTATTCCGAACCCAATTAAGTATTTAACTGGATTATGTTTGTTCGCCATTTTAATAATGTATTTTAACCGAAAATCAGTTAACAGTGAACAGTGAACAGTGAACAGTTAACAGTGAACAGTTATCAGTGAGCAGTTATCAGTGAGCAGTTATCAGTGAACAGTTATCAGTGAGCAGTTATCAATTACCAGTCAATAGTTATCAATCAATCCTGCGGTTTCAACCGCGTCTATATAAACAAAGTCTACCTGTGTGGACTATTTTTTTTACCTGGGGAGGTAGGTTTCGGCTGTATAGAAGCGCCTTCAATCGCCTGACGATAACAACTAACAACTAACAACTAACAACTAACAACTAACTCCTAACACCTAACTGTTCACTGTTGACTGCTCACTGCTCACTGATTACGCCATTACCATTCCACCATCAACGTTAAAGACTTGTCCGGTAATGTAGGCTGCTGCGGTGTCTGCGGCGAGGAAACGCACCATTCCGGCTATTTCTTCTGGTTTACCGTAACGCCCTAAAGGAATTGCTTTGAGGATTTCTTCTGATTTAAGCTCGCTTGTCATATCGGTTTCGATGAAGCCTGGAGAAACTGCATTAACTGTAATACCCCGAGAAGCGAATTCTTTAGCTAAAGTCTTGGTTAAACCAATTACTCCTGCTTTAGCTGCACTGTAGTTTGCTTGCCCTGGATTGCCCATTTGCCCTGCTACTGAAGCAATATTTATAATTCTTCCAGTACGTTTTTTTAACATTCCTTTGCTGACGGCGCGAGTACATAAAAATACTCCTGTTAAATTAAGATTTATTACAGCTTGCCAATCTTCTGGCTTCATCCGCAGAAGCAAAGTATCGCGTGTAATTCCAGCATTGTTAACTAAAATGTCAATCTTATTAAATTTTTCTAAAACAGTTTTAATCAGTCGATCGACTTCTTCTGATGAAGAAACATCAGCTTGTAGAGCTACTGCATTCCCTCCAGCAGCAGTAATCTCAGATACTAATTCTTCCGCAGCTTGACTCGAACTAGCATAATTAACAACTACGCTTGCCCCCATTGAAGCTAATTCTTGTGCGATCGCCTTACCAATTCCTCGTGAAGCACCAGTTATAACGGCAACCTGTTCGCGCAAACTCTGTAAATTTTCTGGCAACAGTTCCATTAGTTTTCCTCAATATAATTTCATCATTTCAACCCGCTAAATATAATAGGCTGATTCGTACATCGGATTTACGCCAACTTTGTTTTAGGCACTACTATAAAACTGCTATCACCTGAAAAACAGGCTTTGTTATATGTCTACAAAAAAGCAATTCAACAGCTTTGAGGAAATGTTATCTGGTGCTGATGTACCAGTATTGGTTGATTTCTACGCTGACTGGTGCGGACCTTGCCAAATGATGGCACCAATTTTAGACCAAGTTAATTCTCAACTTGCAGGAAAAATACGAGTTGTAAAAATTGACACAGAGAAATATCCTGCACTAGCTTCTCAGTATCAAGTTTATGCTCTACCTACATTGGTATTGTTTAAAGAAGGTAAGCCGGTAGATAAAATTGAAGGTGTAATGCAGGCACCGCAGTTAGTTCAACATTTGCAAGGGTTTATGTCATAACCTCTGCAGAAGTTGTATTTGAAGGAAATTAGTAAATGGAAATTTCAACCAAAAGACAAGCACTGCTTAAAGCAATTCACGAGCGACTAAAGGAATCTTATGAGGATACTTTAGAAGATGTCTTAGAGCTTTTAGATACTCGTGCATCTGAAGATATTGAAGACATTAAAGCTATGCAAGAAAGTCGAGAAGATATAAAAAGGAATGGCTCTGTCTCTTGGGAACAAGTTAAGCAAGAAATAGCCAGTGAATAAATATCAAGTCGAATTAGGGCTGCATCTAAACAACTGAAAAAGTTACCTGTAGAAGAACTAACGCGGGTACAAGAAAAAATTGATGAATTAGCTGATAACCCCCGACCTGACGGAGTTGTTAAGTTAAAAGATTTAGAAGATAGTTATCGAATTCGAGCAGGTAGTTATCGAGTCTTGTACGATATTTTTGACGATGTTTTATTAGTCAGCGTTATAAGAATAGGTCATCGTAAAGATGTTTACCGCAATAAAAGTTAGTACTAATACTTAGAAGCCGGTTTTTTTAAGCCGGTTTTTTTATAAGAGCAGGAGACGAGGAAGAAACTTTGACCGTTAACTTCTAATATCCAGACTCACTTAGTAGCGGCGTTCACTAGAAAATACTGAGTAAATAGTGTAAAAAAAGTTAAGAATAATATTCGGGTGATATGCCGATGCAGGATATCTTATGAGTAAGCGTGAAAGTCCGCTTGGATTAATTTCGATTTTAGTAGCTACTTTCGGTCTTAGCATTGCTGGTATTTGGTCGGCTTATCAGTTCGGGTTTGGTTCGCAGACCGATGTTGAATATACTTACACTGCTGATACACAAGTTACATCTGTAGCCGATGAGTCTAATAAATTAGAACCAGAAAAAAAATCTGTAGCCGATGAGTCTAATAAATTAGAACCAGAAAAAAAATCTGTAGCCGATGAGTCTAATAAATTAGAACCAGAAAAAAATACAGCGATCCCTACACCCACTCCGACTCCCAAAAAATTAAAAACAGCAGATGATATTGCCCAAAATCCAGTACAAACGCAAATTAAATTTTTGTATGACTCCAACACAATTACCGACGAAGGTGTAGAAAAGTTAAATCAACTAAAAAATCAAATTGCACAATTTGACTCTCAAAGCTTTGGCATACGAATTTATTCTAATTTTGGTGAATCAGAGTTTAGCAAGCAAATTGGGAGACAACGAGGTGAAGAAGTAGCTGGTTATTTACGTCATCTTGGTTTGAAAAATAAAATAGTTATTTCTAGAAGAAGCGCCAATTCTTCAGCAAATAACCTTTCTTCCCAGCAAAAGCGCAATCAGGCAATGGTGGTTAGGTTGTATAAGCTTTGATTGGTAATTGGTAACTGGTAATAGGTAATTAGTAATAGGTAATTGAGATATTGATGGTGCGTTACGGCATTATCTAAATAGTAGTCTTTAGTAGAATTTATTGGTGCCGTAACACACCCTACAAATTGTGTATTATTTATTAGTAATTGTTAATTGTTAATTGTTAACTGATAATTGATAATTGATTACTGTCTCCTCACATTTAAACAGCACCATTCTTTCCGTTTCCATAAAGTGGCAACCACCCAGCCGTTTTTCTCTAAAACCTCAGTAACGGCGTTAGATTGTTCTAATAAAATACCGCTAAAAATACCCCAAGTAGTAGGCTTAACGATCGCGCTCATCCCAGGAAGTATTTCCATGATTATGTCAGCCAAAATATTACAGACGATACCATCTACTGGTTCCGTAACAAGTTGCTGCATTTTTTCTACGCTACCTTGCGCTACTGTTAAATGCTCTGGAGCAAATCCATTAATTTCGCGATTTTCTGTGGTTGAGCTTACTGCTAGGGAATCGGTATCTACTGCGTAGGCTTTCTCTGCTCCCAACAACAATGCTCCGATAGAAAGGATACCAGAGCCACAGCCAATATCAGCAATTACCGCATCTTCTTTTTTCTCTTGAGAGCCTACAAAAGATTCTGGAATATCGCTGAAGCGCATCTCCAACGATTCCAAACAAAGCTGAGTTGTCGCATGAGCGCCAGTACCAAAAGCTACACCGGGATCGAGCTTTAATATTATGCGTTCGGTATTTTCTGGAGCCGGTATCCAACTCGGGTTGATTAAGAAGCGATCGCCAATTTCTTGAGGTTCCCAATGTTGTTTCCAGCTACTAGACCAATCTTCTTCATCAATTAGCTTCCACTGTAAGGAAGGTAAGGAGGTTTCAAAGCACAGAGCATCTTGACGCAGCCACAGTGATAGCGCTGCCAAGTCCAATAAATGAGCCTGAGATTGCGGTAAATAAGCCTGTACTGAAATAACATTACCTTTTTTTTGACTGGCAGTTCCCCGACAGCCAAATTTTTCCAGTCGCCAATATACTGAATCTTCAATCTCTGGAGAGCATAGAATTTGTAATTCCCACCAAGTTTTTGCCACGGTTAAATAAGTTAGGAGTTAAGAGTTAGGAGTTAGGAGTTGGGAACTGGGAGGTAGGAGGTAGGAGGTAGGAGTTGGGA
>CAYMZW010000207.1:0-11529 GCA_964395005.1 uncultured Rivularia sp. | reverse complement strand
ACCCTTTTGCTGGTGGTGCTGGCGGCGGTGAAAACCCGTTTAGCGGTGGTGCTGGCGGCGGAAGTAACCCTTTTGCTGGTGGTGCTGGCGGCGGTGAAAACCCGTTTAGCGGTGGTGCTGGTGGCGGAAGTAACCCATTTAGCGGTGGAGAGGATGCGGTTGCTGGGGAAGATGGTATGTCTGAAGAATCATCTTTTGATGTCTCAAGTTTCATGTTTGGCGATAATTTATCATTCATGAATGGCGACGCTGAGGGTGGCGCAGAAAATAGCAGTATGCCTTCCTCGTCACCTTCAGAAAGTTTGAGAAAAGTCTACGATACTCTGACTAGATTTGCTTCTGATACTACCTATCCTGGTTTTGCGATGGGTAACGAAACGCCGTTAAAAACATCCGACGATTTATTAACGCTGTTCCGAAATGATATGTTTACGAATAATAGTGGCAATTCTTTCGAGCAGTTGATGGGTGAAGATAGTCCACTTAATAACGATGAAAAGATTGAAGAAAATCTAGATATCATTGAAGTTGCTCTTGATGGGCTTTTACCCTTCAACGGTACCGAAAACGTATTTAATACTCCAGAAGGTGAAATTCCTCTCGGTAACGGCAACATTGATGATGGCAGCGATAACGCCGTTATTGGTAACGCTAATAGAGACTACGGAAATACTAACGCTACTATCGGTAACGGTAACTGGAATTGGGATGGTGCTACTAAAAACTCAACCGTTGGTAATGGTAACTGGCATTTAGATTTTAGTGACAATAACAACACCCTTGGTAACGGTAACTGGCATTGGGAAGATAGCGACAATAACTCAACTTTGGGTAATGGTAACTGGGCGTTTGGAGATAATAACTCGACTATTGGTAACGGTAACTTTAACTTCGGTAATAATAATACCGTAATTGGTAACGGCAACTGGGTATATACCGACAACAGTATTGTAATTGGTAATGGTAACTGGTCAGTTGTAATTGACAAATCACAAGAAGGTGCCGAGGAATTTCTTGATGATTTTAATGCCACAATGGATTATGGCGTGGGAGTTAAAAATGCTACCGACAGCTTAGTAGATGGGTTAATAGGCAAAATGGCCGGAATGTTTATGCCTTTAACAGAAGATTTAGGAGAGTCAGCAATGAATACCTATAATCAACAGTTTCTTTTTGTTTAATAAATATAATTGTTGATTTTTACTAGTTAATTTTCCACAATTGTTTAGAGACGTAAAATTTTAGAGACGTAATATATTACGTCTCTACATTCGGAATTAATCCAATCAATTACGAAATAATAATTTTAAATGTTTTCAATATTCACTTCAATTGCTGTTGTATAAAATCGAGGTTCAACTGATTCTATTGCATCGAAAAATTCCTTATTATGTAACTCTTTGAATTTTTGATTCTCGCGCAATTTGGCTACATTTTCCTCGCTTTCCCATCGGGCGATACACCTTCGGTGTCGGCTTCGCCTAACGCCGTTACGCGAGTTCCGTCATTACTTTGTAATAATTCCGCACTGATAAAACCGGGTTGAATGCGAACAATTTCTTGATAAACCTGCTGGATATTTTGTAAAGCTTGCTGTTGTTTTTCGGGTTTGACTGTAAATATGTTGATAAATGTGACCATAATATAAGGTTAAAGATTAAAGGTTAAAGGATGTTTTAAAAGTCTGGCGGTTAAAACCGCAGCTACAGAAGCAAAACCCACCTCCGTGGGTTTAAAATATATCAGTCCACGGAGGTGGACTTCCCCTGTGTAGTAGCGGTTTTAACCGCCGCTAGCGAGTTTGTTCTTGTAAATAAGGCACGCTGGAGTTAACCATATATGCTCGATCTGAAGCTAACCAAGCTACATAATCACCTATTTCATCATCTGTTATCCATTCGGGTTTTGCATTATCCTTAGTTGCGCGAGTATTCACCAAACTATAGAAGCGCATCTAGAAAATTTCTTTCCATGTATGGCAGTTATGCACGGCGAAAGTCCGATTTTAAGCATTAAAGAATGCCATTTTTATATTCCAGAATCTTCAAATCAATCCCGCGTCTTCATTCTGATGTTTGTCAAAGCACATACAGCAATTGCTCATTTAATCAAGGGTAATTTACTAAAACTTGTAGAAGTCGTCATCGAACAAGATGCCGATATTTTAAGCAAAATTTACCCGAATTCTCCCCAAAATATCAAACTAAATAACGAAGTCGGTATGGATTGGGTGCGGAGAAACTTTGATAGTTTTCCGAGAGTTGCTCAATCGAATTTTTCGCGGTAAATATTTCTAAAAATTTATTTTAGTTAACGAATCTTAACTTTTAGAGCATATTTTAATCAATTTACGAAAAATCATGAGAAACATTACCCACTTGATTTTTTTTGTGTGAAAATGGTCTGTAATACCTGCGTATTATGACGATTCGAGTTGCGATAATGGCCCGTGGAGATTAAAGATGGCAATCCAAAAAACAGATTTTTCACATCTCGGCTATCAAATTAGTAAGGAATTAGGAAAAAATCACTTCGGGGGGCGTATCACGCACCTTGCTGAAGTGGAAAGCGATAAAAAACAAGTAGTAATCAAAGAGTTTCGTTTTGCAAATGTAGGTGCCGATTGGTCGGGTTTTAAGGCTTACGAGCGCGAAATTGAAGTACTCAAGCAGTTAAATCATCCGCGTATTCCGAGCTATTTAACGACATTTGAAACACCTCAAGGGTTTTGTTTGGTACAGGAATATAAAGATGCGCCGTCATTGGCTTCAGAAAACAAGTTTACCCCCGAGCAAGTTAAGCAAATTGCCATATCGATTTTAGAGATATTAGTTTATTTGCAGCAGCGCAACCCGCAAATTATTCATCGGGATATTAAACCTGAAAATATTTTAGTTGATAAAAATCTTAACGCTTATTTAGTTGATTTTGGGTTTGCTAGAGTTAGTAATAATGAAGTTGCACTTAGCAGCGTTGCTTCGGGAACCCCTGGTTTTATACCTCCGGAAGAATATTTTGGTAGAGATTTAACCGAAGCATCCGATTTATATAGTTTGGGTGTGACGTTAATTTGTTTGCTAAGCGGTACTCGTTCGGTTAATGTCGGTAAATTAATTGATGATGAATATCGGTTTAATTTTAAAACTTTACCATCAAACATTCACCCGAAATTTGTAGAGTGGTTGAGTAAGATGGTTGAGCCAAATATCAAGCATCGCTTTGCAAATGCAACTGAAGCTTTAAAAGCATTAAAATTAATTCCCGCTATCTTAAAACCAAAATCAAATGAAGGCAACGCATTAGCTCAAACTCTTGCACTTCCAGCACTTCTTTGGATAGCTATTGTGGGAACTCAAGGTATTCAAAAATCTTCTATTTCTCAGCAACATCGGATTGCAAGGCAGCAATCACAAATTTACCGCCTTCTCCACAGACAAGAACAACTCGAAGACAAAATATATCGAATAAATAGGTTACAAGAAGTATTAATAGAACGCGAGCAGGCAAATTTACTAAATAGATTGCAGAAAACCAAGGAATGTGACAACTGTGAGTTAGAAAAAGCAACTTTAAGTGATGCTCAGCTAAAAGATGTCAGCCTTGAAAATGCCAATTTAGAACATATTAATTTGGTGAATGCGAATTTGCAAAACAGTAATTTAAGCGGTGCAAATCTTCTTGGAGCAAGACTCAGAGGTGCAGTGTTGAGTAAAGCAAATTTATCTAACGCTAACCTAGTACACGCTAATTTAAATAACGCCGATTTGCGTGGAGCAGATTTACGGGGTGCAAAATTTAATTTTACTGGGCTTTATGGTACCGATTTAAGAGGTGCGAACTTGCAATATACTGACCTCGATGGTGTTAACCTTAGTCATGCTAGACTAAAAGGCGCAATCATGCCAGACGGTAGCGTACACGAATAAATTGGCGAATATCTGTTTTAGTTTCCCTTTTTTCACCTATTTTGAGTAGATTTTAAGCAATTAGCTCAATTTTTTTTTAAGCCGTTCCTGATTAGCAAGAACGGCTTTAAATATTTCTTTTACTCCAGGTAAAATTTTAAATTTAACCGAAACCAAATATTTTAAAATATTCATCGTCGGAAATGACATGACTTTTGTAACGTGTTTAGATGACTTTTTTCATATGCTTTTCTAATAAATGTAAGTTAATCTATAAGAAATTAATTATTTTGAGCATTTATCTATGAATACTAAAGATATTATTTATTATAGGTTTTTATATTCATTGTCAAAAAACTACGTTCCAAGCCAAAGCAAATTGAAAAAATATAATAAGTCAAAAGAATTAAAATATATACAGATAAATTCTTACCCTAAAAAGTTGAATAATAAATAGAGAATAGAAAACAATAATTAAATACTTATTTTTCTAGAAAAACTCTAAATTCTCTCTTTAACTCGATTCGGAATTACAATATAACCAGTACTTGCATTTCCTAATACTAAATTCCGCTGTTCTCCCCAATACCACCAATAAGCCGCGACATAAGCACAAATAAGACTATCAAGCTTATCTTCTGCTGCTTTGAGTAACTTACCCGTACAGGTTGAAGTTAAAAATTCAAAATTCAAAAAATGCGAATTCTTCTTTAAGTTCAAACTAGGTTCTAAAGTCGGTAAAATATCAATAATATAATTGTAAAGCTTGATTAATTCAAGATGGCGATCGCCTATTCTTCCTTTCTTATATTTAAGAATTTTTTGTAAATCAAAAAGCTGAACAATCGCCGGATGCGGAAAAACTTCAACTTGATATCTACCAGGCTTTTGCGCTTCGATAGTTGGAGCATGAAGATAACCGCGAGATTCTAATTCCAAGCCAAAATTAACCGTGCGTTGAGCAAAAGCTAAACCAAGATTTGCAGGGTAACATCCT
The DNA here is from genome assembly GCA_964395005.1 of uncultured Rivularia sp. Taxonomy (GTDB): domain Bacteria; phylum Cyanobacteriota; class Cyanobacteriia; order Cyanobacteriales; family Nostocaceae; genus Rivularia. The sequence goes on along the minus strand of CAYMZW010000207.1, from coordinate 6,627 downwards.
GCATGATATTTACCAAAGTGTTTGTGAGTCAGCTTGTCAGGTAAGCGGCTTCCGGTAGCATTTGGGATAAGAGTTGGTGCATCAACGGCAATCATGGCGCTTTCGTCAGCTTTAACGCAATTATCAACCCAAACAAGGATATCTGCAATTGCATCGAGTCTATCTAAATCTTGTAATTCCAACTTGCCATCGATTAATTCTAAATAACATAAGCCGCTTGGTTGCGATTGCCAACCCAAATCAATGCCGAGGAATTTCATTTTTTGCACCTGAATAAAACGCACTTCAATAAACAATCACCCTTAGTTCCCTCCTTTTTAAGGAGGGTTAGGGAGGATCTCCTCCTTAGTTCCCTCCTTTTTAAGGAGGGTTAGGGAGGATCTCCTCTTAACCAAGTAGTATTGATAGTAATATAACTGTTCCCTATTCCCTATTCCCTATTCCCTATTCCCTACAAATTCTTTACCAATTTCATCAAAGGAATCAACGCATAACCAATACACTCAGCTAATCGTGGCGGTACAGCATTTCCGATTTGCCACATAGCTTTTTTGATAGTACCTTCAAAAATAAAAGAATCTGGGAATGTTTGTAATCTTGCCATTTCACGAGCGGAAATAACGCGATTGAGATAAGGATGAATATGAGTACCGCCATGATTTTCTTTAACAGTCATGCTTGGTAAGCCCGGATATTGCCGTTTAAAAGCATCAGCATATTTCTTATATAAAGAAGCTCCAGGGGGAACTTTAGCAATACGCTCCATATATTCAGGTGAATGTTTTGTCCATTCGTGGTTAATTTCTGGTATTCTCGTATATTCTGGTAAATCGGCAATAGCTGATTCAATAGGTTTATATTCTTCAGTTAATAATTGAGCCTTTGGATAAGGATTGGGCATTCCAAATCTGTTAGCAATAAATATCGCTCTCGGACGAATTTGCGGCACACCATAATCAGCAGATTCAAGAATAGCGACGGAAATATTATTGTAACCAATCGATTTAAATGCTTCGGTAATAGAACGCCTTACATCTCCCTTTTGAATAGTCAAAATGCCCGGTACATTTTCCATTACAACGTACCAAGGACGTATTTTTGAAACAACACGAATAAACTCATAAAATAAGCGGTTCCGTGGGTCTTTTGGGTCGCGTTTTCCTGCAACTGAAAAGCCTTGACAAGGAGGGCCACCGGCAACTAAATGTACTTGCGGAGAACCAATTTCTTCAAGCCATTTTACAGGATCGAAATTTTCAATATCTCCACAAAAGTGATGGCATTGCGGAAAATTTTTCTTATGAGTTGCCGAAGCAATGGGACTAATTTCAACACTGGCTAATGGTTGAAATCCAGCTTGAACTAATCCTTGAGTCATTCCTCCGGCACCGCAAAATAAATCTACAAAGGTGTAATTGGATGTTGGTATTGATATTGATTCGGAACTTATTTCAATAAATATTTTATTTGGATCGGTTTCGTTTTCTTCTAATTCCCGTTTGATGCGTTCGTAACGTCCTAATTTAGGTTTTTTATGCTTTTTAACCGTGTTGTTTTGTTCTTCATCTGGAAAAAAAGATAATTGATTTCCTTGCATTAGTCAATTTAATTCAAATCATTTTATTTGTATTATAAATTATATGTTTCTTTTTGTTAATTTTTGCAAACATTATTAACTGTTTTATACATTAAGTGTGCAAAACTTTTTACGATGAGACAGCTAATTAAAGGTTTTTTAAAGAGAGAAAAATGGGAACATATCAAGTAACATTAGTCAATGACGAAGGATTAAATAAAACCATAGAAGTTGAAGACGACCAATATATATTTGATGCAGCAGAAGAGCAAGATATTGACCTACCTGTTTCTTGTCGTGCGGGTTCATGTTCTAGCTGTGCCGGAAAAATCATTTCTGGTGAAGTAGATCAGGAAGATCAAGCATTTCTTGACGAGGATCAAATTGCTGCCGGTTTTGTACTAACTTGCGTTGCTATCCCTAAATCGGATTGTAAAATTCAAACTCATCAAGAAGATGCTTTGTATTAATGGTTTTTTCTTACTTGTTATAGGGGATAGCGAGTAGAGATTTGGGGGTTGGAAGTTGTGGAAAACAATATTAGTTATTAAGCATCAAAAGTCATAAAAACATTAGTTTGATAAACCAAAAATATCTCATGCAAGAAACAATAGCAGTTGAATATATTCAAGAAACAGAATTTGATACACTTTCGAGCAGTGATGGTGTATTTGTGTGTGATTTTACCGCAACTTGGTGCGGCCCTTGTAAAATGATTGCTCCGATGATGGAACAATTAGCCAACGAACATCAGAGTAAAATAAAAGTAGCAAAAGTAGACCTTGGGGAGAATTCTAATCTGGCTAAAAGATTAAATATTCGCAGCATTCCTACCGTAATGATTTACAAAGATGGAAACCTAATCGAAACAATTGTCGGAATAGTTCCTTATGAAAAATTCAACACAGTTGTAACAGAACTGCTTTAATTTAAGGTTCGTAGTAAGGACTTTAGTCCTTTAGAACTGCTTTAATTTAAGGTTCGTAGTAAGGACTTTAGTCCTTAAAAGCGATAAATCGCCTACTACGAACCTATAGAAACTAATGCAATGAAATACTTTAATCGCCGTCAATGGTAAATTAGTAATTGCCGTCTTGGTAATCCTATCCTTCCCTGGAGTTAATAATGGCAGATTACAGCGAAGCTTTCCCATCATTACCCTCAACATCTTGGCAAGAAACGTCCACTACCCTACAGCTATGGACGCAAGTAGTCGGTAAAATCCGCATGAAATTAACTCCACTCATCAACCATTGGTGGAATGTAACCCTTTACGTCACATCACGAGGATTAACTACTTCTGCCATACCTTACGAAACCCGTTTCTTTCAAATAGACTTTGATTTTATTGCTCACGAACTTTGTATTTCCACTTCCGACGGAAAACGTACAGCATTTGCATTAAAACCATATTCCGTAGCCGAATTTTACCAGAAAACAATAGACGCATTGTCATCCCTTGATATTAAAGTCAAAATATGGACAATGCCGCAAGAAGTTTCCAACCCAATTCTCTTCGAGCAAGACACAAAACACGCATCTTACGATCGCGAATACGTAGAGCGCTTTTGGCAAATATTAGTACAATCAAACCGCGTATTTACACAGTTTCGTTCTCGCTTTATAGGAAAAGTTAGTCCTACCCACTTCTTTTGGGGAAGTTTCGACTTAGCATTAACTAGATTTTCCGGGCGCACAGCCCCAAAACATCCCGGTGCCCCAGGAATGCCCGATTTCATTACCCACGAAGCATACTCCCACGAAGTTAGCAGCTGCGGATTTTGGCCTGGTGGAGGTGGAGTAGAGCCATTTTTCTATTCTTATGCTTATCCTGCACCAGAAGGTTTTGAAGATTATCAAATCAAACCAGAAGCAGCTTATTATCACAAAGATATCCAGGAATTTGTTTTACCCTTAGAAACACTGCGATTATCGGATAACCCCGACGAAACTTTATTATCATTTTTGCAAAGTACTTACGAAGCTGCTGCTGTACTCGGGAAATGGGATAGGGAAGCGTTGGAGCGTTGAAAATTATAATTACTAATGAAGACGAATTAATCGCTACCCAAAATCGGATTAATTCTATTTTGGATAAAGAAAATATTACTAAAGATGACAGAGATTATTTAAAAGTATTAAGTACGTTAGTGTATGATTACGAAAATCAACATCACGCCATACCAACTTTAAAAGGGGTTACGCTTGTTAAGGCATTGTTAGAAGAATCTTCTCTTCAACCTCAAGATTTAATTCCTATTTGTAAAAGCGAATCAAGAGTTTTAGATATATTGAATGGTAAAAGTGAACCTACTCGAAGCGAAATTAAAGGATTCGCTGATTTGTTTAAGATGCCTTCCAAATATTTTGTAGAGTAAAACAACTAACCTATTATTTCCGCATCTTGGAATAAACCATCAGCATTAATATCCACAATAATTTTAATTTATCTAATTTATAGTGACTAAAAATACAACTTAGTCAATAATTAATTTTCATATTCCTCTTTAAACCTTTTCATTGCCGATTTTAAAGCTTGATTTGGTTCCGGTGGATTTTCTATCAAACATAAAAATATATCTCGATCGCTATCAGTCAAAATAATAGTTTCTTTTGATTGTTTGTTTTTCTCTTTCAATCTAATTACTCCTGAATGAACTTAGTTAGTTAAAGAATCTGTTAATTATTGAAATTCGTCGTTGGTGCGTGACGGTAATTCCAACTTGTTTGATTATAGATATAGATTTTTCGTAACCGTCACACACCCTACAAATATTTTTAACCAATTCCCAATTATCAATTACCAATTACCAATTACCAATGCCCAATCCCCAATCCCCAATGCCCAATCCCCAATCCCCAATATTAAAATTTATCCGTAGCATCAATTAAAGCAGTTTGAATACCGGGTTCAGTCATAGAATGTCCGGCATCTGGAACTACAATAAATTCAGCTTCTTGCCAAACTTTGTGTAATTCCCAAGCCGAAACCATCGGACAAACTACATCGTATCTTCCCTGGACAATTACAGCAGGAATGTGACGTATTTTATCAATATTTAAAAGCAACTGATCTTCTCTTTCAAAAAATCCCTTATTAACAAAATAATGACATTCAATTCTGGCAAAAGCATCTGCGAACGCACTTTCACCAAAAGTATTCATTAAAGATTTATCGAGAAACAATTTACTTGTACTTGCTTCCCAAATTGACCAGGATTTTGCAGCTTCTAATCTGACTCTTTTATCTTCGCTAGTTAATCTCTTATAATAAGCAGTTAACAAATTATCTCTTTCTTCGATTGGAATTGGCTTTAAATATTCCTCCCAAGCATCGGGGAAAATATTGCTCGCACCTTCTTGATAAAACCAATGTAATTCCTTTTGACGCAGCATAAAAATACCGCGTAAAATCAAACCGTTGCAGCGCTCCGGATGAGTTTCGCTATAAGCCAAAGAAAGCGTACTTCCCCAACTTCCACCAAACACAACCCATTTATCTATCTTTAAATGTTCGCGGATTTTTTCAATATCGCTGACTAAATCCCAAGTTGTATTTTCCCGTAATTCTGCATGAGGAGTACTTTTACCGCAACCACGCTGATCGAACATTATCACGCGCCATTTTTCCGGATTAAAATACTGGCGATAATAACTAGGACATCCACCACCAGGCCCGCCATGCAATACTACAATAGGTTTACCCTGGGGATTCCCCGACTCTTCAAAATAGATTGTATGTAAATCCGAAACTTGTAATTTACCTTCTTGATAAGCTTCCCTTGATGGATATAATTCGCGCATAATAATCAGTTAACAGTGAGCAGTGAACAGTTAGCAGTTAGCAATGAGCAGTGGATGGCAATTAAGGTATATTTTGGGAAATGAATGCGCTTGATGCTATTAATTTATAGCGTTCTGCAATAATACCTTAACAGTTGGAGCGAAGAACGTAGATTTACTTTAAACACCTGAATAAATCTCATAACTGGTAACTGGTAACTAGTAACTGCTCACTGTTCACTGTTCACTGATAACTGATTTAATATGGCTAAGCAACGAGTTTTTTCTGGAGTACAACCAACTGGTAATTTACATTTAGGTAACTATTTAGGAGCTATTCGCAACTGGATAGAAATTCAAGATCGGTATAAAGACGAATATGAAAATTATTTTTGTATCGTAGATTTACACGCGATTACCGTACCGCAAGATCCTAAAGCTCTGGCTAAAAATACTTATCATTTGGCTGCAATTTATCTAGCTTGTGGTTTAGATTTGAATTATTCTACTATCTTCGTACAGTCTCATGTTTCCGCTCACAGCGAATTAACTTGGTTGTTTAACTGTATCACTCCCCTCAACTGGTTGGAAGATATGATTCAGTATAAGGAAAAAGCAATCAAGCAAGGTGAAAACGTTAATGTGGGTTTGCTGGATTATCCCGTACTGATGGCTGCGGATATTTTGCTGTATCAAGCTGACAAAGTTCCTGTAGGTGAAGATCAAAAACAACATTTGGAATTAACGAGAGATATTGTCAATAGATTTAATTATCAATTCGGTAAGCCGGAAAAACCTGTATTAAAATTACCAGAACCGATAATTCGTAAAGAAGGTGCGAGGGTAATGAGTTTGACAGACGGTACCAGTAAAATGTCTAAGTCCGATCCTTCAGAATTAAGTCGGATTAATTTGACTGATACCCCAGCAGAAATTACCAAGAAAATCAAACGTTGTAAAACTGACATGGTACGCGGTTTAGAATTTGATAATCCCGATCGCCCCGAATGCAATAACTTATTAACGCTGTATATGCTACTTTCGGGAAAAACCAAGGAAGAAGTAGCAGCAGAATGTATTGATATGGGTTGGGGTCAATTTAAGCCGTTGTTGGCAGAAACTGCTGTAAACGCTCTACAACCCATTCAAGAGAAATATCTTGCCGTAATGGACGATAAAGCTTATCTAGAGCAGGTTTTACGCGACGGTAGAGAAAAAGCAGAGGCGATCGCCAACCAAACTTTGAGGGAGGTAAGATCGGCTTTAGG
>CAYMZW010000206.1:0-11574 GCA_964395005.1 uncultured Rivularia sp. | reverse complement strand
ATAACTCATAACTCATAACTCATAACTCATAACTCATAACTCATAACTCATAACTACTAACCAAAATTGCGTTACCATAAATTCTGTATATAAACAAGTGGTAGGATTGTGACTGTAAAACCAGACTGGTTGCGGGTAAAAGCTCCTCAATGGGAACGTGTTGGGAATGTTAAGGAAACTCTGCGGGATTTATCGCTGAATACTGTTTGTGAGGAAGCATCTTGTCCGAATATTGGTGAGTGTTTCAAGGCAGGTACCGCTACGTTTTTGATTATGGGGCCTGCTTGTACTCGTGCTTGTCCTTACTGCGATATTGATTTTGAGAAAAAACCGCAACCTTTAGATCCTACGGAACCCTCGCGGTTAGCGGAAGCTGTACGTCGAATGAAGTTGAATCATGTGGTGATTACTTCTGTAAACCGTGACGATTTACCTGATGAGGGAGCTTCTCAGTTTGTTCGCTGTATTGAAGCGGTACGTACTATTTCACCGAAGACTACTATTGAAGTTTTGATTCCCGATTTATGCGGTAATTGGGAAGCTTTGGAAATTATCTTGAAAGCACAACCGGAAGTACTCAATCATAATACGGAAACTGTTCCTCGGTTATATAAACGTACACGTCCCCAAGGTGATTATCAACGAACTTTGGAATTATTGAAAATATCCCGTCAAATTGCACCTTGGATTTATACTAAATCGGGTATTATGGTTGGACTTGGAGAAACCGATGAAGAAATTCGTCAAGTTATGGGAGATTTACGGGCTGTTGATTGCGATATTTTAACAATTGGACAATATTTACAACCTACTCAAAAGCATTTAAAAGTTGGTGATTTTATTCATCCCGAACAGTTTGCAGCATGGAAAAAGTATGGTGAAGAAATCGGTTTTTTACAAGTTGTTTCTTCACCATTGACAAGAAGTTCTTATCATGCAGAGCAGGTAAGGGAATTGATGAAACAATATCCACGGGAGAAAAGTAAAGAAAAGTAGAAACGCGATCGCCAAGCAGATCGCATTTCTACAGATCCAATCTTGAGTTTTCAGAAGTTGTGATAATTGTAAGCATCACAACTTCTGCTTTTAGTGCCTATCTACACCAAGACAAAATCATCTGCACTAAGTAATTGAGAATCAAGATTATTAAAGAAGGCTAATGGCTGATTATCAACAGTTGCAATTGATGTACCACCATTTTGTGACATCAAGCTTAATGAATCAAATGTCAATCCACTACCTAAACCAATTAAATCTTCATCAATTTGGAAATCGATAATTGTATTTTTACCTTCTGTTGATAAGACAAATGTGTCTGCACCAGTTCCACCTGTGAGGGTATTGTCACCGCTTCCACCGTCAAGTAAGTCATCACCAGCATCGCCAAACAGTTGGTCTTGTTCGCTACCGCCGAGTAACGAGTCATTACCTAAACCGCCGAATAACTTATCGTCACCGCTTTCGCCTTTAAGTAAATCATCACCAGCATCGCCGAAAAGTTGATCTTGTTCGCTACCACCGAGTAACGAGTCATTACCTACACCGCCAAATAACTTATCGTCACCGCTTTCGCCTTTAAGTAAATCATCACCAGCATCGCCAAAGAGTTGGTCTTGTTCCCTACCACCGAGCAGCGAGTCATTACCATCGCCGCCGAATAACTTATCGTCACCGTTTCCACCATCTAGCTCATCATCACCAGCTAAACCATTGAGGATATCTTGACCGTTAAAACCGCTGATTTTATCTTTACCATCCCCACCAATCAAATTATCATCGTTGCCAGTACCATCAACTATAGAAGTAGCAGTCACAAATATGTTATCTAAAGCAAATCCATCCCGACTTGCAATACTCTCGTCTCCGTATTGTTGAAATTTGATTGCTACATTCTCATTAAGAGTTAAACCTTTATCTCCAGCAAAATCTGAAATATTGATAGTTTTGTTTTGATACTCATTCGTAGAATTTGCACCAGTTAAATCGAATAAACGGAACCAGTTTTCACCATCAACGCTCAAAGCTACACCATCCGCATTTACCGATCCTGTAAATGTTTCTGGCATTACAGTATCACCATCATCAAACTCTTTTTGGTCGAAGCTCAGAATTACATCCGACTTATCGGTAGCATTGATATTTAAAATCAATTCATTCAGAGAAAATAAATCATTGAGGGAACTATCAAGGGTTACATGGTTCGTACCGATAGGGTCATTTTCTGTCGTAACTTCTATCCTTCCGGCTCCAGTTGTGTTTGTCTCGAAGAAAATAGGTAAATTTCCGTCTTCAAAATCTTCAAAGAAATCAAGTTCGGCAACTTGAGGAGGACCAAACACTGCATCATAAGCATTAATTAAGCCAAATCCAGTTAAATCATCAAAACCAGGTTCGCCGATATCGATAGCCGTTGATTCTAAACGTTCGTAAATCTCTTGGGGTGTAAAGTCAGGATTTGCTTGCTTGACTAACGCTGCGATAGCTGCTGCATGCGGTGCTGCGGCTGAAGTTCCGAAGAAATTGGGAAAATTATTACCGTCACCTTCAATGTCGTCACCAAAAAATGTTGTATCGGTACCTTGAATTGCAGATATTTCTGGTACTTGTCGGACTTCTGGTGTATCTTTGCGGGTACCGTCTGGATTGAATAAAATTGTCACAGGCCCAGCAGAAGAAAAGCCATCTGTATCACCTTGGTTAAAGAAATCTACTGCACCAACAGCTCTTCCATTTACTGCTGCTGGATGTCCCGATACTGTTGGACTTTGGGTGTCAAATTCTTGGATAGTAATATCTTGTGCAAAGTCAATGTATTTTATTCGCCCAGGTTCCGAACCACTAGATAGCTGGATTAAAACCTCAGCTTCTATCGGAAATAAATTACTATTGTCAAAACGGATTAATTCACCAGGTACCCCAAAAGCAATATTATCTTCTTTAGATTCAGCCAAGATATTTGAAGTCCCAGGTTCCACTAAAAAGAAGTCTAAATCTGTATCAACACCATCAGTTGTGTAAAATGGTTCATCCCACTGGAGTTCAATATCAAGAAAGCCTTCGGAAGGGATAGTAATCAATTGACGGGTATCAACTCCTTCTCCAGGGTCAAAATCGTGGAACATACCCTCGAAAATAGCATCAGAGTCAGGTGCAGCAGCAAAATTTGTAGATTCATAGGCTTGTCTAGCACTATTCCCCGCAGCCGAAAAGTAAGCAACTCCTTCTTGAGTAACTACTTCATCGATAGCTTGAGTGATGATTCCATCCTGGAAAAATGGTTCAAACGGAATTCCAATATCATCAACTATAATATCGGCATCACCTATATTTGGGTCAGCAAGATCGCGAATTTGTTGCGCGAAAAATGTTTCAGTCTCACCAGCTGTAGAGAAAACTTGTGAAGCACCGGGGGCAAGATCGAAGATTAGCTGGGACATTGCTCGTCCTTCGTCAGTTCCAAAATCGGGATTGGGTTCTTCTTGCAGTATGTCAACTCCCTCTGCTGGTAAATCTCCCGAAGCAATATCTTCTGCTTGGGAACCATTACCGGAAACATCAAAGCTGTCGCTGATTACACCAATTCTGACTCCGGTTCCATCAAAACCTTGAGGTAATTCATCCCTTACTCGTTGAGCTTCTTGAATTACGTCTGCTTGAGAAGTTACTAACCCCGCTCTTGTACGAGGTTTGGGTAAAGCCATTACCCCCATTAAACCTTCCGATGCCAACGATTCTATTTCGGGAATCGCATCAATAGACATATAGCCTTCTACTAGATGGTGTTCTGGTGCTGCTCCTAAAGTCTCAAAACCCATACCTTCTAAACTGGGAACGAGTGCATCGATATCATGGCCCGTGACTCTCACCAGAACACTAGAACCATCTTCACTCATCTGTAAGTAACTGTTATTCCTCTGGAATAATTCAGTTGATGATTCGGTTTCTAAATCGCTTTGATTATTGTGGTTATGTAAATCCCAAAGTATTGGAGAGATAGCAGAGCTATTTTTCTCGATTTTGACCATTCCCTGGTTAGATGTAGATTCCATAATTTTGAAAAGTCCTAAAAAATCATTAATTATGCGGAAAATTAAGCAATCAAAAATCGACCAATGCAGCTTTACTTGCATTAGCTACGATAATTTGATACGCATAAATGCGGGTGTAAAATACTTATCCAATTACCATTACGCAGGTAATTAGATGAATGTCTTGAATTAAAGCAATCTACAGTTAATTTAACTGAATACGTATTTATATGCAATATATCTAACCAACTTCATTCTTTTTTTATACTTTAGTCGTAGATATAAAGCTAAGGAAAATGAAAAATTGAATAAAAATAATGAAACAGCCAAAAACTAGCTAGCATTTTTCGTCAAAATTGCCGATAAAAATAGCCTCTTTGTTAACTGAAATACAAAATATATTTATAGTGTTAAATAAGAGTACAAGAGCTTGCTTGTAAAAATGTGCCAACGAAGCTTGAGCAATATTTTCTAAGGGAAAACCAACTAACTATAAGCTCCTAATTCTTTTAAACTAGCAATAGTAGAAGTTGTTAAACCCTTAACTCCTCTCAAGTTGACTCTTTCTAAAGGGGTATCGCCTCTCATAGATGCAACTATCTTACCCGCCTTAATATCCCAAAGTTGAATAATTTCGCTATCTCTACCTACAGCTAATAAATTAGAATCTTTACTAAAAGTAAGACTCCAAGGGGAAGAGAATTTTTGTTGTAATATGGCGATAGATTTATTATTATTTATATCCCATACAGTTACAGTACCATCGTAGCTACCATAAGCGATAAAATTGCCATCATGACTAAAAGCCATAGAAAGAATTGGTTTACCAAAGTTTCCTAAAGTTTGAATACATTGAGCGCTATTTGTATCCCAAAGTTTGACAATACCGCTAGTATGTCCGCTAGCTAAAATTAAACCATTACAATTAAATTTAATAATATAAGAAGCTCTTTCTTGTATTGTTTGAAAACATTCTCCAGTTTCAACATTCCACAGTTTAATAATCGAATGACCACCACAACTCGCAATTGTGTTTTCATCAGGGCTAAAACTAACAGAAAGCACCGGACGATTATGACCATAAAATGTTTTTAAACACTGTGCTGTATCAGAATCCCAAACTTTTACAGTTCTATCGCTGCTACCACTAACTATTTTTTTTCCATCTGAATTAAAGGCGATTGACCAAATACTATCATCATGTCCTTTAAGGATTTTATTAGATATTTGATTGCTTTGAGTTAAACAATTATTTAAATCATTTATCTGCCAAATTCGGATAACATTATTTTCATTACCAATATTTGCACAAGCAATTGTTTTTTCATCTTGACTAACAATTAATGAAGAAAGCCAATCTTTGGTTTTAAAAAGAGTATATATACATTGCTGAGAATCTATATCCCAAAAATTAATTGTATGTTGACTACCGCTAATGATTGTCCGATTATCGCTGCTAAATATAGCCGAATGAACATAATCGGCACGCCCTTGCAAGGTTTTCAGACATTTTCCTGTAGTGACATCCCAAATTTTAACCGTGCGATCGACGCTAGCAGTTGCTAATATTTGATTTTTACAACCGAAAACTATCGCGTTAATTTCAGAAAGATGTCCAGACAAACTTTGTAAATATAAACCAGTATCAATATCCCATATTTTTATAGTTTTTTCACCGCTACCAGTAGCTAAAAATTTTCCGTTATTACTAATATCAATTAAAGAAATATTGTAACTTTGAGATTGTATTTCTATAGATTCATAATTATTTGAATTCCAAACAGTTACAATCTTATCTCTAATACCGCAAGTCAAAATATCATTCTCTTTAGTATGCCCAAGAGATAAAATAATACCACTATTAGTTGAAAACCGATCGATTAATTCCTCTGTATTAATATCCCAAACATAAATCGCACCATCGTCACAACCGAATATCAAAATATCATCTTCAGATAAAGTTAGAGAACAAATACGACTTTGGGATTCAATTAATATCCGAGGATTACCCGTATTTAAATCCCAAGATATTATACTCCTGTTAGAATAACCAAATAACTGGCTTCCATCTCGATGGAAAACAAGATTTTTGACTGTATGCTGATTCGGTGACTCTAAAGTTAAAATACATTCCCCAGTAGAAGCATCCCAAATTTTAATACTTCTATCTCGACTCGAACTAGCTATTTTTAAAGAATCTAAGCTAAAAGCAACAGATTCTACTATAGTTTTATGTCCATGGTTTTTAAAAACCTGTTGATTTTCTTGCCATTTCCACAAACAAACTTCACCATCAATACTTCCGGTAACTAAAAACTCTTCAGTTGTATTAAAAGCAAGACTAAAAATAATTCCAAAGGTATTGGAAAAACTTGTTTGTGTAAAATTACTATTGCTAAAATCAACATTATTTAAACTAATTCCCTGTAAATTAGCTTGTCGAATATTTAAATTCGAGAAATTTTGATTATTAATCTCAGATGATACATGAGATAGCAAATTAATAATATTCCCTACAGCATACCCAGTAAGTAATGGTGACTTCTCTCGAAAATTACTCAGAATATTCCTTAAACTAGTTTCAACTTGATGCTGACTTCCTAAAATAAATTCTAAACCTTCAAGAATTGGTGTAATAATTAAACGTTTCTGTATATCTTGAATGTAATCGGGGGAAGTCGCTTTTAATAAAGCATGACTTTTAAATAATGAAATATCTCCAGAAGAGATTTCTTGAGATATTTGATCGATGTAATTCGTAGTCACATATTCCATGACTACAGACTGTAGTGAAAATTTAGATTTATTTTTCTCGATCAGGGAACGACGATTTAATGACTCTAATATTTCCAGTAAGCTAAATGGTTGTGATACTAAATCAGATAGCAACTCTTTTAAATCAACACCATCTTGATTAATTGCTAACCAATATAATAAAGATTGCTCTAACTCCGACAAACGATTAAACTGCCGTGCTATCAGATTGCGAACATCACCAAACACCCTACTCCTATTACTTTGAACTAAAAACTCAGCAATATTTCCATCAAATAAATCTAAGACTGTAGAAGCGATAAATTTAAGATATAAAGGATTACCACCATAGTTGATAGTTAGCTGTTGCCAATCTGAATCTGTAGCATTAGTAATTCCTTTCCCTTGAAAAATCTGCTTAACTTCTGAAATACCCAAACCACTGATTTGTAAACAACGCACAGGTAATTCCTTCCCTTCAATAGCAGAAATCTCTTTTGGCTTTTCCCGAGAAGTCATCAGCAAGCAACTTTGATGGGATGTTTCCCCTAACTTCTGAAAAAGTTCACCGTAGCTTTCATAACCCGATAAATAATTCCCTGCATAATTACTATCGCAGAAAACAGCATCAACATTATCAAAAACTATTAAACAACGTTGATTTTGTAGATACTCTATTAGCTTATTAATTAAAACAGAAATATTTCTAGCTAAATCAACTTCTTCCCCATTAGATAAAACTTGTAATAAATTAGTAATGATTTCTAAAGGTGGTGGAGCATTACGTAAAGAAAACCAAATTGTCAAATCAAAATTATTTCTGAGATTTTGAATTACCTTTGCAGATAAACTTGTTTTCCCAATCCCACCAATACCTACCAATGTAATTAAACGACAGCAATCAATAACAATCCACTTTTGTAGTATATTTAACTCCTCAGTGCGACCGAAAAAAATCGAAACGTCCGGAACTTCACTGCAAAAATATTGATTTTGTGTCGTATTTTTTGATAAAACTAACTTTGTATAATCGCTTTTATCCAACTCCAGATTAAAACCGCGAAAAAATCTTTCTAAAGTGCGTCTATCAACAGCAATCTCTCGACGTAAAACCTTAGAAATCGTAGCTGGATCTAGCTGAGTAATTTCAATTAAAGCTTCAATAGTATATGGTTTATCATGATTACTTGTATTTTCCCATTCATAGAGAGAATTTTCTAATTTCTCCCACCCTTCATCGGTTAAAACAACTCCTCTACCCCTTCTTTGTGCCATCATAATTATCGCTATGGATTTGATTAACCTCACCCTCTTTCCCTCTCCGCTATCTTGGAGAGGGATGTCCGTTTGACTGTCATCACTTCTATTTCTTCCGCCTCCTCCTCTTTTCCCTCTCCTTAACAAGGAGAGGGATGTCCGAAAGGACAGGGTGAGGTTTTTATTAATGAAAAATCAAAATGTTTCTTAACTTCCCTAACTTCCCTGGTGTAGAAAATTAACAAGTGCCATCATGCTTATAGATGGAATTACAAATACAGCATATTTCATGTTGGTGAAGTAAATTCGGACGGGCAGGGATGCCCATCCCACAAGACTTTTATAATTTTTTCTTGTAACTCATCTACTTGCAAACCGCTGTAAATCCACAACTCGCAGTTATTAATTAGATTATTCTCAAATAATTTAAAAGCTGTATAAACTGCTGCGGAATATGGGATTTATTTAGCAATTTGTAATTTACCAGTATTTCTTTATAACTTGTAAGAGGTAATTATGACTAACATTAACACCGAAAATTTACCACTCTGGGTACAAAATCGAGACACAGTATTGAAAGCAAACAAAAACGTACAATGGCGTTATGATAAACAACCAGATTACACTAAGTCTAATCAAAACTTTGCAAAAGAAAGTAAGCAAAATCACCCCGCAAATTCCCTTGAAGCACTGGTACAAAACTTAGTACGAACATTCGACATTGAAGCCAACTTTAAAACTGATCCTCAACAGTGGATATCCGTTGTTCAAGATAAGTTTCGCATGAGTACCAATGGTGGAACTAACTATAAATTAGAAGACTTAGTACAATCTGGTACTTACAAATTATTGATTGGTGATACCCAACACTACAAAGCTTCAAAAGAAAACTTTGAAACTTCCACCAATCTTTTTCACTCCGCATTCCCCGAAGGCTTTTTATGGGAAGTCGTAGAAGTCTATTCTGCACCGCCAACAATTGCTGTTAAATGGAGACATTGGGGACATTTCCGAGGAGCTTATAAAGATTATGTCCCTACCGGAGAAACAATTGAAATTATTGGCATGAGTATTGTTAAAGTTACCGATGATTTAAAAATATTGTCCCTAGAACATTATTACGACAATACAAAATTCTTAGATAAGCTAACATCTGGTGGTAAAACTTCAGGTGGAGCAAAACAAACACCACCATCCTTACAACAAAAATTTTGGGGTTTCATCAAGCAGCTTTTGCAACCACAATTAAAGCCAGCAACCGTAAATTTACAAACTAGTCGCTGCCCTTTCGCAAACTTAATCAACAAATAAAAATTAAAAACTCTGCGTAACTCCGCGCTAACCTCTGCGTCACTCTGCGTTAATACAATTCATACTTCATTAACTGACAGGGCAAAGTGCCATTATAAACAGCAATCCGCTGCGAAGACTTCAACCCAATATATTTAGCCAACTCCTTATTCCCACTCAACACAAATGCAGTCCACCCCTTAAAACGTTGCTTCATCACATCACCCAAAAGCTTGTAAAATGCACCTAAATCGCTATTTTTTCCCAACCTTTCCCCATAAGGTGGATTGCAAAACAAAACCCCACTATCTGCTGGTGCCGCGACATCAGCAAGCTCAATCTGTGAAAAATAAATATGATTCTCAACACCGCTATTCACTGCATTTACACTCGCTTGCTCGATGACATCCTCGTTATTATCGCTTCCCCAAATCGAAGCAGAAAGCGTATCCAACTGACAAGCTTCCGCTTCTGCAATTAACTTTTCCAAAAGCGACAAATCAAAATCTCTCCAAGTCTCAAAACCAAAAGATTCCCGAAATAAACCCGGTGCAATATTCAAAGACTTCAAACAAGCTTCTATCGGTAAAGTACCAGAGCCACAAAGCGGGTCATAGAACATTTGATCTGGTTGCCAACCCGAAAGTTCAATTAAAGCAGCCGCCAAAGATTCCTTTAACGGTGCAGCTCCAACCGCCGGACGATAGCCGCGACGGTGTAAACTTTTACCAGAGCTATCAAGACTTACAGTACAAAAATCATTGCGAATATGAACGTTAATGCGTAAATCAGGGTTGTAAAGCTCAACATCAGAACGTTCCCCGAAAACTTCTTGCTGCTGGTCAACTATGGCATTTTTAACCTGCAGCGCTGTAAAGTGAGTGTGGTTAAGTTCGTCATTTTTACCAGTAGCGTTTACAGCTAAAGTATCTTCCGGTGTAAGATAATCTTGCCACTCAATGGTTTGGATACCCTTATAAAGCTCTTTTGCATTTTTACAAGGAAATTTAATTACCTTGAATAAAATTCGGAAAGGTAATCTAGCCCATAGATTCACCCGATAAAGTAAAGTGCGATCGCCTTCAAACTCAACACCGCAAAACCCAGGCTCCACCGACTTTGCACCCAATTGTTCTAACTCTTTGGCTGCTAAATCTTCCAATCCCCGAGCAACCGTTGCAAAATATTCGTTCATATATTCAACTAATTATTTAAAACCTTATTTAATTAAACTATCAATTAAACAATTAATTAACTAATTTCCTTAATTACCGAAGCTACCAAAGCTGAGATAATAGCAATAAATACAAAAATTTCGATAACTTTAAGCAAAGAAAGAGATAATAGCCATTGCTTAACCATCGTCATGTCAAAATTAGAACGCCAACTAGAAAAATTTTCCCGCCATAAGCTAGGATTATCCTTACTACGAAATCGCCAATTAACCATTGATAAAATTAAGGGTACGCTTCCCACCTTAATAGTCATCAATACATGAAGCATCAAGCAAATTACTAAAATAAGCCAAGAAATCAGATGAACATAATACCAACTGTGATTTAATTCTCCTTGAGGAAGCCACTTTTCATCCATCATTCTGCCCGAACAAACGGCAAAAGTTACCGCCAAAAGACTTAAAGTATTAACTAAACGGTGTAGAGAATACCACCAAATTGGTTGTCCAAATTTCGTTAGTTTATTGAAAGAATCCGGCTGAATCAACCTTCTTTGGCCTCGATGAAAAGCATAAATAGCAAAGAAAGGAAATATTAATAACGTCCATACTCCAAATGTCCCATGAATTCCCTCGATTTCTGTAAATTTGGGTAACGAAATTGTCCCCCAACGTCCATCGAAAACATCATAAGTCCAATAAGCAGTAATAATTGCTCCAATAGTAAATAAGCCAATTAATCCGTGAAGAATACGTAATAATAATGGTTGATAAGGCTGATAAAATTTAGCTGACATAAATTGTTTTTCGTTCAATATTTAGTTCATATTTGCCAAACGTCTATGTAAATTCTTCTGGGTTCCAGATTTTTCTCTACCAAATCTTACCCAAGCAATATCTTGCTCGGAATCCCGCGTCATTTGTTCATCGCGCTCTCCATCGCTTTGAAATCCCCCACGAGTTGGAAACCCTGCATTATTGCGAGGACTTTCAAACATATGATAAACCACAACCGCCTCTGAAGGGGCGACGATACCAGCTAAAACGTAGATTCTATAAGCTTCATAGCAT
>CAYMZW010000205.1:0-11587 GCA_964395005.1 uncultured Rivularia sp. | reverse complement strand
CTGTTCACTGTTAACTGTTCACTGATAACTGTTCACTGATAACTGTTCACTGATAACTGATTCAAACCCATCCGCGTAAACGGTATACAATCATACCTACGTATTCTTTTAAAGCAAGAGTAAAATTTTCTAAGTATCTGCTATCCGGTAGCAAATTTAAAATTGCACTTTTAGGGGTTTTATTTATTGATTGAATTTCGTCTTTTGTGACTAAAAAATCAGTCGGTGCAGCAATTGTTTCAATACCCTGATGCTTGAAAATTGCTAACGAACGTGGCATATGCATTGCTGAAGTTACTAATAATATGCGGTCAATATTGCGTTCTAAGAGAATTTTTTTTACATTAACGGCGTTTTGATAAGTGTTAAGCGAAGTGGGGTCTTGTAAAATATCTTCCGCTTCGACTCCCATAAATATAAGTAATTTTGCGATATCTTCCGATTCTGGTGGACCACCTCCAGCCCAATCGATACGACCACCACTAGCAATTATTAAGGGAGCTTTTTTTTGACGATAAAGTTGGGCAGCGTAAACAATTCGATCGCCTGCTTCGCTTAAGTCCGCAGTTGTTCGAGGTTCGTAATTAGCCTTGGTTGCACCACCCAAAACTACAATGGCTTGTGCTGTAGGCAATTCTCCTGTAGGAATATTTTGCCATTCAAGGGAACTCACCATAAGGCGAGAAATCCAACCATTAGAGGTAAATAGCAATGCAAACAATCCTAATGCAATACAAAATGCTGCTACACGCGGTCTTTTCCAAAGCAAGATCAGCCCCAAAATACTACAAGTACAGGCAAATCCTAGAGGATAGAAAAAAAGGGGTAGCAGTTTGGAAAGATATAAAAACATGGGAACTACAAGTTATAAAGACAGGAGTTAGGAGTTAGGAGTTAATAGTTAGGAGTTAGGAGTTAGGAGTTAATAGTTATGCAAGTTGTTCGTATTTGAATTTAGTCAAACCTAAAAACAAGGTTTCTAACTCATAAATGAATAATTTGTGATTTATTTACGACAGAAAAACCTTGTTTTTGGCAAAATTGCAAGAGATGAAACGTAAACAATTAACTAATAACCCCTAACTATTAACTATTAACTATTAACTATTAACTATTAACTCCATTATCTTTTCCTATGAACTTTCGGCTATTTTTCCCAAAACCTAACATTGATTCCAGAACGACGACGGTAGCGACGGGTTACTCTTCTACTTCGCTGCGAATTAGTTCTCTGTACGGGAGAAGCTAACTCGTCATCGCCGGCTTCTACTTGTTGCTGAATCTGACCTGGTAGTTTAGTAACAACTGGTTCTTTGCTTCCCCACCAAGCAAAAATAAAGCCTCCACCCAAACCAGCTATTCCACCTAACAAAATACTTATAGGCGCATCATAGCCCAAAAGTATAAAGCTAAGTAAGAAAAACAACCAGTATTTTAGTCCAGCATCTACACCATCGGAAGATGCTACGGTTTCGGGATGGGGGCCAGTTCTTGTGGATGTTGTAAACAAGCCTAAAGTTAACCCTCCTAATACTCCTAGAAAGATACTTAGTTCCACTTCTCCAGAGGAGAGGAAAAATATAAGTGCCAGAAATGATCCGAATATCAGTTGGGTGACAAAGCTTTGAGAGACAGGTGGTAAAAAATTACCAAAACTTTTTTTTGCCATAATGTAGGCTATTGGCTAATAACTTCTTTTAATTGTGCATCTCGTGGTTGAGAGTATCTAAAATTTTAAGATATAATTTTTCTTTGTTAGCAACGATTTCTATAAGACATAGGGCAATCTTACCACCGGACAGCTTTATAACGTAAGTGTTTAACCAGAAGCCTTTTCAAAAAAATTACCCGATATGAGTGTGAGTAAAGTTCGATCAATAGCTCCGCAGTTTTCATTTGTGATAGTAACAAATTGTTGGTTGAATTTGCTAGGTTATTATTACACTTAACAATTAACACTTAATATAGATACAAAAAAACCAGGAGCTAATCCCCTGGGAATTTAATTCGTTAAAGCATCGCTTAAGTAGTTTCCGCTCCTAAAGCTTCTCCTCCGCTTCCACCTTCAGCTTCTTCACTTTCTTCTGTGGTTGCACTAACTTGAGGAGGTAAAACACTAACAACAAGTTCTTCAGATTCTGCTGTTAATTCTACACCTTTGGGAAATACAATTTGATTAACGTGCAAGCTGTCTCCAACATTCAAGCTGCTAACATCGATATCAATTGAATCGGGAATGTTCTCTGGCAGACAGTTAAGCTGCATTTGAGTAATTACGGTATCTAATACACCGCCTTCTTGTTCTACACCAATTGCTTCGCCGACAAAGTTAAAAGGTACTTCAACTGTCATTTTACCGTGACCTGCCACAGCAAAAAAGCTGAGATGGTAAGGTTGACCTGTGGCTGGATGAGCTTGAACTTCTCGTAGTAAGGTTTGTCCCTCCCAAGGGATATCACCAATTTTCAAGTCAATCAAGGTATTGTTAACCGAAGCTTTTTTTAACAACCGCTCGACGGTTTTAGCATTGATTACCAAAGAAATTGATTCGGTGCCTTTATGACCATATAAATTAGCAGGAATCTCTCCAGAACGACGCAAAGCCTTTGTTTTGCTTCCTTCTGGTCGCTGTTTACATTCGACCGTCATTTCCATAGTCTTGTTCTGATTAATTATGAGTCAGTTTACAGTTAAAGCAGGGCAGTTTATTACACTGCTCTCTAAAATATACAGACAAAGAAAACATTGTACCTTATACAGTCTCTAAAGAAACAGGGGTACCGTCAGCTTGTAGTAATGCTCGTTTTGGCCCGTGAATTGGATCTTCAACAATTATGGTTTGATCGCGACTCGCACCTAACGAAACAATCGCAAT
Source organism: uncultured Rivularia sp. (assembly GCA_964395005.1). Lineage (GTDB taxonomy): Bacteria > Cyanobacteriota > Cyanobacteriia > Cyanobacteriales > Nostocaceae > Rivularia. Next base: position 8,712 of record CAYMZW010000205.1, on the reverse strand, counting down.
CGGAACCTCAACTAATTCAGCCAAAAATTTGAGATAGCTGAGTGCTTGTGGTGGTAAATCTTCTAATTTCCGACAATCGCTTGTCGATCGCTTCCATCCCGGTAAGGTTTTGTAAATAGGGCGGCATTGGGCGAATTTTCTGGAACTTGTGGGAAAATGTTCGGTGCGATCGCCATCAATTTCATAAGCGACACAAACTTTAATTTCTTCAAGTTCATCGAGAACATCTAATTTGGTAATTGCCAAACAGTCCATACCGTTAATACGTACTGCATAACGACCGATAACCGCATCGAACCATCCACAACGGCGTTTGCGTCCGGTAGTTGTACCAAATTCTGCTCCTACAGAACACAGATGCTCTCCCATTTCTCCCCGTAGTTCGGTAGGAAAAGGGCCTTCACCAACTCGGGTTGTATAGGCTTTAGCCACACCAATTACTCGGTCGATGGCAGTCGGTCCTAAACCAGTACCAACGCAAGCCCCACCCGCTACAGGGTTCGAGGAAGTGACAAAAGGATAAGTTCCGTGGTCTAAATCTAAAAGAGTACCTTGCGCTCCCTCAAACAAAATATTTCGACGTTCTCTAATCGAAGAGTAAATTTCTAAGGAAGTATCGACAACGTAAGGACGCAAGCGTTCTGCATACCCCAAATACTCTTCAATTACAGCATTAGCATCTATGGGTGGTAAATTATAAAGCTTTTCGAGAATGACGTTTTTAGAATTAATCGTCCACTCAAGCTGTTCGCGCAATCCTTTGGGATTCATTAAATCCAACATCCGAATACCCGTGCGTTCGGACTTATCAGCATAAGTTGGGCCAATACCTCTACCTGTAGTACCAATTTTATGACTACCCCTTCGCTCCTCTGAAGCTTTATCAATTAATCGGTGATACGGCATCGTAACGTGCGCCGTCTCAGAAATTAACAAATTGCGAGTAGAAATATTTAAACTTTCTATTTGATCTAATTCAGCAATCAAAACCTGTGGGTCAATTACAGTTCCAGAGCCGATAATACATTTAGTATCTGGATACAAAATACCAGAAGGAATCAGGTGTAGCTTAAAAGTTTGACCTTTAACTACAATTGTATGTCCTGCATTTACCCCACCTTGGTAACGCACCACAACATCTGCGGAGCGGCTGAGTAAATCGGTTATTTTTCCTTTTCCTTCATCGCCCCACTGGGCACCTATAACAATGACGTTAGCCAAGAGATTTTATTAAGATACGGTTTTCACAAATGAATATTATCCACATGATTAGTAACTAATGTCAAGGCTAATAAGCAACATTTGCAAAAAAAACTTGATTCGCGATCGTTCCGTGACAAGTGTTACCTCTTATCAAATTTAAATTGATTTATTTACTACAATTTTTAATTTTATTTCTGGTAAAATAATTAACACTTTAACACCGTAAGTATATAGTCAAATGATGGATTTCTGATGGATTTATATTTATAAATATGGGACAAATATGGATTTAAAAATAAATGTATAAAATATGTATAGATAAAACCTAGCTTAATATATAGTGAATCTCTCATAATAAATTAGGCTTATATAATTTATATTTGAGTAGGTCATAATACTTTGATAAAGATAATGTTTCAAGTAAATATTAGTTTATAGAATAAAGATCGTATTTGGGGTAATTCCGATCTTATTTTGTTTACAATTTTTGCAAAAATTGCGATATTTACTCAAAATTTTTAAAAGCAATTATTTTATTTTAAATATAAATTATATAAAGTCATTTTTTAATTGGTTGGAGTAATCTTAATGTCGCAAATAAATATTTATTGATATCCCGATGTCAGAGCCGGACAGGCTGTGAAAACCGGGTATCGCAGCTTCAGTCGGGATTTTTAATCCTGTGTTAGTGAATAAAACTAACACACATACAGCTTTATTATCGACAATTTACAAATATTATATATATCCAAAATAGTAATAATCGGCATTATTGTTAGACTTTATTTACTTTAAGTATGATTAAATCATTTATTTTTAAAAAAACCAGAATATTATTTTTATTAGTTATTTGTTTAATATTTGCTAATGCAGCGATTTCATATAGCAGTATTCTAAAACTGAATGCAAATCAACAAATTGTAAATCATTCCAACGAAATTATTATTCGGCTTGAAAAAACACTTTCAGCATTCAAAAATGCTCAAGCAGCACGTTATAATTATTTAATTTCAACTAATATAGATTATTTAAAATCATATGAATTAGCGCGAAAGCAGATTAACATTAACGTCCAATCATTAAAAAGTTTAACTGAAAATAGCTACCAAACACGACCAAAAATTTTATTGATCGATACAAAAATAAATAATCAACTCGAATTATTCTCAGAAAAATTAAATATAAAACAGAATAATCCAGTTAATATATCTGATAATTTAGCTTTAAATAATCATGTAACAAAGCTGATTTACGAACTTGAAAAAGCAGAAAAAAAGGTTTTATCAAATCGAATCCATCTATCAAAAATTACCTTTTATAAAGCTATAATTGCTTTTTTAATTGCTGGCTTTGGGAACCTCGCATTAGTTACACAGCTTTATTTTCTACTTAAACACTACGCAGTCAAACTAAAAAAAACACAAGCCGCCTTACGACAAAGCGAAAACCGCTTGCAAGCAATCATAGATGCAAAACCGGAATCTATTGAGTTAATAGACATGGAGGGTACTCTTTTAGAAATTAATGCTTTCGGGATAGGAATGATGGAGGTAGAAAGCGCCGATGTTTTAATTGGGCGATCGCTATCTACGGTAATTACTCCAGAGTACCAAAATGCTTATAGATTAATGCATGAAAGCGTTTGTCGGGGCAATAAGGAAAGCTTAGAATTCGAGATGATTGGATTCAAAGGTACTCGTCGCTGGATGAAAACACACGCTGTACCGTTACCAACTGAAAATAACAACGGTTTTCTACATTTAGCGATAACTTCGGATATTACCCAGCTTAAAGCTTCCGAACAAAAGCTTCAACAACAAGCAGCGCTACTAGATGTAGTGACAAATGCAATTTTAGTCAAAGATATTCATAATCGAATTTTATATTGGAATAAAGGGGCCGAAAAGATTTACGGATGGCAAGAGTCGGAAGTTTATGGTGAAAAATCATCGCGATTATTACATAAAGAATTGAATTCAGAACAAGATGATGCACTATTAAGCGTTATCAAACGAGGATTTTGGCAAGGGGAATTACATCATGTTACTAAAACAGGTAAAGATATTATTGTTGAAAGTCGTTGGAGTTTATTACGAAATAAAAAAGGACAGCCAAAATCGATTTTGGTAGAAAATAAAGAAATTACCCAGAATAAACAGCTAGAAATTCAACTTTTAAGAACCCAGCGTTTAGAAAGTATCGGCACCTTAGCAGGTGGAATAGCTCACGACTTAAACAATGTGTTAGCACCGATTTTAATGTCAGTGCAGTTATTAGAAAGAAAACTTTATGATAAGCAACATTTACGACTGCTCAAAACTTTAGAAAATAACGCTCAACGCGGTGCTAGTTTAATCAAACAATTATTATCCTTTGCTAGAGGTATTGAAGGTAAACGTACTCTTATTCAAATCAAATATTTAATCGCAGAAATTGAGCAAATTGTCAGAGAAACTTTTCCTAAATCAATTCAATTAGATGTAAATATACCCTCAGATTTGAATTACGTTTATGGGGATGCGACTCAATTACATCAAGTACTGTTGAATTTAGTAGTTAATGCCCGCGATGCGATGCCGGAGGGAGGTAAGCTCGAAATAAAAGTCGAAGATATATTCATTGATGAATATTACGCTCAAACTAACATCTATGCTAAGACAGGTGCTTATATTGTAGTTACAGTAGCTGATACCGGAATAGGTATGCATCCAGAGGTTCAAGAACGCATTTTTGAACCGTTTTTTACTACAAAAGAATTAGGAAAAGGTACGGGTTTAGGTCTTTCAACTGCTCTTAGTATAGTCAAGAACCACAGTGGTTTTGTGAATATTTATAGTGAGTTAAATAAAGGTACTATTGTTAAAATTCATTTACCTATTCAAGCCTGTCAAGAAACAAATGTTTCCTGTTGTAATGAATCAGAAGACTTAAATGGTAGTGGAGAATTAATTTTAGTAGTTGATGATGAACCAGCTATCCGTCAAATTACCAAGTCATCTTTAGAAGCATATAATTACCGCGTAATAACAGCATCTAACGGAATCGAAGCTATTAAAATTTATACCAAACATCAACAAGAAATTAATTTAATCTTGCTGGATATGATGATGCCTGAAATGGATGGTGAAACTACGATTGGATTGTTACAAAATATCAATGCGGAAGTAAAAATTGTTGCTATAAGCGGCTTAGTCTCAAATTACGATTCAAGATTAGATGAGATTCTAAACGTAAAAGCATTTATGTCAAAACCCTGTACTGGCAAGGATTTGCTACATACAATAGCTAAGGTTAGCAGGGAATTTGGATAGACTTTACACAAAATTTTTTTGAGTATATATTTTTTTACTCTTTGTTTTTGTTACCATTAATAAAATTTTTAGTATCAAATATCAGTTATGGCTTTATACGCTGAATTGCATAGACATTTGGGCGGTTCGGTTGTACCCCGGATTTTATGGGGATATTTCGAGCGTCATTCCAATGAGCTAGTCAAAAACTTTCAGAATTATCAAGAATTTGAAGAATTTTACACAAAACCGCGCAATACCCTGGAAGAATATCTAGAATTGCATACTTTAGTCGAAAGCGTGCAAAATGTAGAAACTTTACCTTACTTTATTTACCGTTTGGTACGCGGTGCATATATTTTTGAAAATTTGGCGTACTTGGAATTGCGCTATACTCCCTATCTGCGAACCCCAGAACATTTAAGTCAATCAGAAAGAATTGACAAAATGGCGGAGATTGTTGATGTTGTGGGTAAAGCTAGTAAAGTAACCGAATATCCGATTGTTACCAGTCAGATTTTGTGTATGCACTCGCGGCTTCCTTATGAGGTGAATAAAGCGATTGTAGATTTAGCTGCTCAAAACAGACAATATGTATGTGCTGTAGACGTAGCCGGAGGAGACAGCGCTTACGCCGAACGAATGGATGAATGGAAAAAGCTTTACGAATACGCTTTATCCGTTGGTTTAAATACTACCGGACACGTTTATGAAACCCAAGCTGGTTGTCACCCAGAATTACTGCCTTATTTGATGCGAATTGGGCACGGTATCCAGATTCCGCTGTTAACTCCAGATTTACTTAAAGATGTAGCAAAACGCGGACAATGTTTGGAAGTGTGTCCGACAACTTATATTAAGACGGGTACATTGGAAGATATTCGAGAATTAAAGCTGGTTTTTGAGCGTTGTTTTGATGCCGGGGTAGATATCGCTATTTGTACCGATAACGCCGGATTACACAACGTGCGTTTGCCATTCGAGTACGAAAATCTTTTAACTTACGATATTATCAGCTTTGAAATGCTTCAAGCTTGTCAAGATGCCGCTTTCCGTCATGCTTTTGCTTGGCCATACGGAGGCGAACGTCCGGCACAGATGTTAAATGGTTTACTTCATCCTCAATCGCAGAAAACTGCAATGGCCAGCAGATAGTTAGTTTGAAGTGATTAGTAATTAGTTAAGAAGTGTTTTTGTTGCAGCAAGTGAAGTTTTATTTTTTAGTGAAGAGTGAATTATTTAATAAATGTTTTAAGGAAACAAGCCTAGACGAATCCATAGTTGGCGTAATTTATAGTTAGGATTTATTTACTTGGCTATTATTGTAAAAATGCCGTTCGAGCAGTCGCTGCTTTTAATTCAATTTCAACAAGATGATCTAATTCAGTTTGTAGTTCTTTTGAAAACGATTGTCCTTCATCTCTTGCTTATTTGCACAAATTCATTAGTTCGGATAAACGCTGTTTTTGTTGCTGATTAAAAAATTGGTCTGCATTAGAGCTTTGATGCTTCATAATCACTGGCTTTAATTAATCTAATTCAGTCAACTTGTTCTTTTTCTTGTTCAATACTTAACTCATGCTTGAGTTCTTCAATGGTTTGAGGTTTAATTTTTCCAGTTTTAGACTCTTCAATTGCTTCGAGTAGACGAATTGCATTTGCAGGAGTTTTTAATAAATAAACCGTTTCCATCAAACTTCTTAAATCCGATTCTGTCATCAATCCTAAATTCTCGTCATAATATTTTTATTCTAGTATTCAACCATATCAGTTTTGCGAGGTTTGTAGTAAGGACTTAAGTCCTTCAACAACAGCGATAAATCGCTTACTACAAACAATGATAAAATATTTTGAAAAATGAATACATTGTTAATATGTATAATCACTATACAAATTAGTAATTATTATTGATTATTCAAGTATTAAAGCGTTGTAATATGATGAAAATAGCAAACAAATTGGCAAATAAAGGTTAAATTTAAAACATAGCTCGTATTTTACTTTTAGTATAAATTAAATCATTAAGAATCATTTAAAAGCATGAATTTCTATTAACAAACTCAATAAAACATGGTTGTGCGGTAGAGTAAATTGTATCCTCGCCAACAATGTACGTTATGGCATCTACTATCCAAGCTCTACCTTCAGAAGTCGTACATTTAATTACAGCCGGAGAGGTAATTGATTCTTTTGCTTCGGTGGTACGGGAATTAATCGAAAATTCCTTGGATGCTGGTGCGACAAGAATTGTGATTTCTTTGCATCCGCAACAGTGGAAGGTACGGGTATCAGATAACGGTTGTGGAATGAGTCTGAATGACTTGCAGCAGGCAGCAACCGCCCATAGTACAAGTAAGATTCGCTCTCCAAAAGATTTATGGAAAATTAATAGCTTGGGTTTTCGTGGTGAAGCGCTGCACAGTTTAACAACCCTAGCCGATTTAGAAATTATTAGCCGTGCAGAAAACTCCTCAGCAAAAACAGGGTGCAGCGGTTGGCGAATTGTATACGGTGACAAAGGAGAACCTTTGCTGATGGAAGAAGCGGCGATCGCCCCTGGTACGGTAGCCGTAATTTCCAATTTATTCGGTAACTGTGATGCTCGCCGTCGAGGTTTACCTTCGATATCCCAGCAAATGAAAGCAGTGCAAGCAGTAATTCAACAAACTGCTTTGTGTCATCCTCACGTTACCTGGCAAGTTTTGCAAAATGAACGCGAATGGTTTGCAATTTATCCTACTAGCAACATCAAGGAAACTCTGTCTCAGTTCCTGCGAAGAGTGCATCCATCTGACTTACAAGACTTAAAAGTGCAGTTAAACGAAAGCGATTCGGCACTTTCATTAGTCATAGGATTACCCGATAGATGCCATCGTCATCGTCCAGACTGGGTACGTGTAGCAGTAAATGGACGTATGATTAAATGCTCCCAACTCGAACAAACCATCCTCTCGTCATTTCATAAAACATTGCCGCGCGATCGCTTTCCAGTATGTTTTCTCCACTTATCTATCTCCCCAAATCAGATTAACTGGAATCGCAACCCCGCAAAAACAGAAATTTATCTCAATCAACTCGATTACTGGCGAGAGCAAATTGCTCAATCTATCGATAAAGCATTCAGCATAAATTGTTCCACTATTAAGGAATCTCTACAGGTAACGCGAGTCAGTAAATTAATCAAAGCGGCAGAAGCTAAAAGCGGTTACAACTTCAACCGCAAGAATCTTCTCGAAAACAATCTTGAAGAAAATGAAATTAATCAAATTAATCAAAATAATACAACCCAATTTAAATCCCAAACTTTAACGCAATCTCCCCTTTCAAATTCCATTGCTTTAAAAGCAGTTGCTCAAATTAACAAAACCTATATAGTAGCCGAGCATCCGGGAGGAATGTGGTTAATAGAACAACACATTGCTCACGAAAGAGTTTTATACGAACAAATTTGCGAACATTGGCAGCTAGTACAGTGCGAGCCACCAATAATTCTGTACCAATTATCTCCAGAGCAAATAGAGCAATTACAAAGAATTGAATTAGAAATAGAACCCTTTGGCGAACAACTTTGGGCAATTCGTCAAGTACCCGCCCTTTTACAACAGCGCGAAGATTGCGCCGAAGCAATATTAGAACTTAGTAAAGGAGGAGACTTAAAAACAGCCCAAGTCGCCGTAGCTTGTCGCAGCGCCATTCGCAACGGTACAACCTTGAGCGTACCTCAAATGCAGCAATTAATAGACGATTGGCAGCGCACCCGCCACCCCCGCACCTGTCCCCACGGCAGGCCAATTTATTTATCATTAGAAGAGTCAGCCCTAGCTCGTTTCTTCCGTCGTAATTGGGTAATTGGTAAATCGCACGGAATTTAAACAGTTAGGAGTTAGGAGTTAGGAGTTAGGAGTTGTAGAGACGCGATATATCGCGTCTGTACAGGAGTTAGGAGTTAGGAGTTAGGAGTTAGGAATTAGGAGTTAGGAGTTAGAAGTTAGGAGTTAGGAGTTTAATAATTTTAGATTTTAACAACGGATGGTTTTGTTTTGGATTGAGTTTGGGCATGAGACATGGGCATGGAATAATAGATATTTAGGAGTTAAGAGTAAGGAATTAAGAGTAAGGAGTGAGGAGTTAACAATTAAGAGTAGCAAGTAGCGAGTTAGGAATTAATTTCCCCTTGTCCCCTTGTCCCCTTGTCTCCCCCTCTCCCCCTCTCCCCCCT
>CAYMZW010000204.1:0-11629 GCA_964395005.1 uncultured Rivularia sp. | reverse complement strand
AAAGGTCAAAGGTCAAAGGTTAAAGGTTAAAGGTCAAAGGTTAAAGGTTAAAGGTCAAAGGTCAAAGGTTAAAGGTTAAAGGTTAAAGGTTAAATTTCTAACTCCATCCGTTGCCTAAGTGCATCCGTTGCCTCTATCCGTTGCTTAAGTGCATCCGTTGCCTAACTCCTATTACCAGTCGTCTTCGTCATAAACAGGTCTTCTATCAATTTCTCTGCTTCTTCTTGGTGGACGTTGCCGCTCGTTATCATCGTAATATCTTTCAATTTCCCTGCTTTCTCGGGTAGGAGGTTCTGGTTCGTAATCATCGTAGTATCGATCAATTTCTCTGCTTCTTTCTCTGGGTGGACGACGGCGACGGTTGCTCCTTCTTTCTTCTCCATCGTCATAAATGCGGCGACTTATTTCTTTGAAATAATCTTGACGTAAAAAAGGATAGTCGCTCACCCATAAGTTGCGGTTGGGAATATATATATCTGTTATTTCTTCGATTCTGCTTAAATCGGGAGTGCTTGACATTACCAACATTTCTGCTAACTGACCCCGATCTATTATCTTATGGGAAGCTTGTAATGGTGCTTTGAGTAAAGCGGTAAATCCAGTTTCGTCTCCTACTTCTAAATTAATCCGTTTTTCTCGGTTTTCTACAATTACTAAATCGCCTTTATTATTTACTGTTTCTTGCGTACCAACCAATTCTTCTGTAATCCACCAGTCTAAGACTCTGCCGCGAAAAAAACCGGCGTATTTGTAACGACGGAATTTAACATTTCGCAAGCTAGCCCATAATATTGGCCCCCATAACCAGTAAAGTGCCCCTACAAGTCCGACGCAAAATATAACTGGCCCTAATGGAAGCCGTAAAATTACTTCTATAAGTAAAATAACGCTAGCAATAATTACAGATATTAATAACCGCTGCAAAAAATTGGAAAATTTTCCCCAATAGTATTTGTACTGCAAACCAGTTGCAAGCAGGGGAATCAATTGTTCAAACTTCTCGCGTGTCAATGGGACAAGCATTTTGTATTTTGGATTTTTGCTAACAGGATTTTGGCAACGGATGCTTTTGGCAACGGATGCTTTTAACACCAGATGTTTCTAGCAACGGATGCTTTTGTTTTGGATTGTGAGGACGCAATGTTGTTAAAGTTTTTAACTTTGTAACAAGTGTCCGAGATTTTAGATTTCAATAGGACTTACGCAAAGCCCCACTTTTTAAGGGGGGTTGGGGGGATCTCAATGTATGGAACACGCTCATTTCCCGTTGTCGCTGCGTAAGTCCTGTTCAAGTTAAAGAATCTTCTCTAATCCATATACTAACGACTTTAGCTGAAGAATTTTGCGAATTGCTAATAAAACTCCTGGCATATAGCAAGTTCTATCGCTGGTATCGTGTCGTAAAGTATAAATTTGACCGGATGCACCAAAAATAACTTCTTGGTGGGCAATTAATCCCGGCAAGCGAACGCTATGAATTCTAATTCCTTCATCGGCTTGACTTCCTCGCGCTCCCGGTATGTGTTCGGTTTCATTTACTTTGGCTTGATTGTAAGTTTTACCTAATTCTCCCAACATTTGAGCAGTTTTAATCGCGGTACCGCTTGGCGCGTCTGCTTTTTGGTTGTGATGCAGTTCGATAATTTCAACGTGGTCAAAATATTGTGATGCTGTAACTGCTGCTTGTTGAAGCAATACCATGCCAATAGAGAAATTTGGAATAATTAGGCATCCAGTAGAAGCTTTATCCGCAAAATCTGCCAAATCCTTCAGTTTTTCCGGACTTAAGCCAGTAGTTCCAACAACAGGACGCACTCCATAGGCGATCGCACTGCGAACATTATCGTATACGCAATCTGGATGGGTAAAATCAACAACGACTCCGGGCTGTCTTCCTTGGGAAGCAAATGCTAGCATTCCTTCCATTTGATCGGTAATCGGAACTTCTAGAGGTTCGCTTAAACCAGCCAACTCTCCGGCATCTTTGTCCTGATGTTCGGGACTTTTGTCAATAGCGCCTACCAAATCCATATCCGGTGCTTCCGACACAGCTTTGATTACCTCCCGGCCCATTTTCCCCGCAGCACCATTAACAACAACTGGTATAGGTCCTTGATTAGTCATATTTTTACATTGAAATCCACAAGGGAATTCTGACACCCTGTATGGCTAAAGACAAGGATTACATCAAATTCAGTACCAAATTTTTCTGACAGCATAAATATCTATCTTAAGGCTGATGAATTTTATATTTTTATAGAATAAGTAAAACTATGGATTCATCGCTTCTATACAATATTTATACTTACGATTTAAATTACTTATGACTAAAGGATGAATGCATCAACTTTTATCAATGTCTTTTTATTGATGTACCATACGTTTATATCCCCCAACCCCTCTTCGGCGTTGGGGGATTTGCGTAAGTTCTCGAAGATCGATCATAAATTGACCTCACGTTCCCTCTCTTTACTAAGGAGAGGGATGTCTGACAAGACAGGGTGAGGTTTTATTTATTCAACTCAAACGGAAAAGATATTATTTGCACTTTTGTGTATGGGTTAATGATGCATCTCCAATTAAAATTAGGAAAATTAAGTAATCAGGTAGGCGTTAAATATTGCAACTATGGTTTGTTTGCGCTGACTTACTTGATGGCTGCTTGGTAAAGCTTAAGCAAAGTTTCAATTTGGATGAATATAAGTAAAATTATGGTATCAATTAAATTACAAAAGCAACAGGTTTACGAGGATTTACCAGTGATAAAAGAACTGAGCATTCTTGTTGTAGATGATCATCAGTTAATTTTGACTGGTACTCTTGATGTGTTACGTCGAGAGTATCTTCAAGCCGATATTATTAAAGCTCAAACGGTAAAAGAGACATTATCTATAATTCAATCTCGTCAATTAGATTTGATTGTGATGGATTTGTCGATTCCTAATACTGTGGGAGAAAGAGCAGAAATTGATTCGGGAATTCAACTTTTACAAACTTTGCTCAAAGAATATCCTCATCAAAATTTTCTAGTTCAAACTAGTTACGTCAAAGCTTTAATCCGCATTAAGCACGAGATTGATAATCATCAAGGTGGATTTGCGATCGCCGATAAAGGATTACCTGAAGATGAAATGTTAATGCGGGTGAATTTAACGCTTAGCGCCGCAACTCATACAAAAGATATCAAAACCGGAATCGAGTTAAAGCCGGAATGGATAGATGTTTTACGATTTGCTTTTGAAGAAGGTTTGACTGATAAAGAAATTTCTAAAAGAATGTATAAATCTGAACGTGCAGTACGGACTTACTGGACAAAGATTCAAGACGTTTTAGAAGTATATCCAGAAGACTGCAAGCAAAGTGGTAAAAATCTACGAATCCAAACCGAAATTCGTGCCCGAGATGAAGGATTAATTGATTGAGAAGTAGGGAGCAGTCAAAGCATATTAGGATTCATAGGCAGTAGGCAGTGGGCAGCTTTGCTGTAGTAACTCACCCTTAAAAGAGTGAGATTCACCACACGCGACCCGGGAATGAAAAAATGACGTTTTATACCTCGCTGCAAGCAGCCTCGGTATAATTACTTTTTTACTGTTAGCGCAGGGTGTCCGGAGGAGATGCTTAAGATAGGAACGCGCATTTTAAATTAATACTTTTTAACCACTGCCGACTGCCTTTTTTGTAATTCGGGAATTAAATCATGGTTTGGGGAATTTGGAGTCGTATTCGCGAAGAGTTCAAGTTATGGTTGCGGGCTGCTCCTCCGGGAATAATGATGCTAGTTGTGGTGGTAATTTATGTAAGTGGAGGATTGCAGCCTTTAGAATGGATGCTGCTGGATACGATGTTACGTTTGCGCCCCCTCGAAAAGCGCGATGAACGTATAATCATTGTGGGAATTGATGAACTTGATATTCAATCGATTGGCAAATATCCTATTCCTGATGGCAAGATTGCAGAATTACTCAACAAGCTCGAAACTTATAAACCACGAGCAATTGGCTTGGATTTGTTCAAAAATGTTCCTGTCGAACCTGGTAGCGAACAACTTAAGCAGGTATTTGAGAAAAATCCTAAAATTATTGGGATTGAAAAAATTTTACCTCCTGGAGAAATTCCTCCACATCAAAGTTTATCACCAGAACAAATTGGATTTGCCGATCTACGTATTGATAAGGATGGTAAAAATCGGCGCTATTTATTGTATACACCGAGTCCGAAAAATATAGATGAAGATAAATATTCTTTAGGATTGCAATTAGTTACTCAATACTTTAGTGCAGAAGGAACTGAGTTGGAAACTGGGATAAAAGATCCCAATACAATTATGATTCGCGGCAAAGAGTTACCGCAAATTAATCAAAGTTTTGGCGGATTGTCGATTTTTATCAACTTTCGCAACAGCCGCAAACCTTTTCATGTTGTGTCGATGAGTGATATCCTTAACGATAAAGTTGATCCACAATTACTGCGCGATCGCATTATCTTAGTAGGCAATCGCAATATGAGCGCTGGGGATATATTTTACACATCTGCTTTGCCAAGTTTGAAATTAAGCGCTCAAGTTTATGGTGTTGATTATCACGCTCATGCGGTCAGTCAAATCCTTAATTACGTGGTAGATGGTCGCCCAATGATGAGGATTTGGGGAACTGGAAAACAATATATATGGATAGCAGTTTGGGCTTTTGTGTCGATCTTGGTGGGAAGGATAACCAAGTCTGCTTACGTAAATATATTTAGTATTGCTGTATTGAATATTATATTATTTGTTTTCAGCTATCATATGCTGTGGTTATGGGGTATATGGATTCCGATTGCACCTAATTTGCTGATATTAAACGGGGTTGGGTTGAGTGCTTTTGCATTTTTTCAGCAGGATAAATTTTTTCGCTCGCAAATTAACGAACGTCTCAGCACAATTAAATACACTTTCGCTGTGATTCATAATGGCCCTTTGCAAACCCTTGCTTATGGGTTAAAGCATATACGTGCCCAAGATATACCCCAAGAAAAACTAGTTGAACAATTTGAAAAACTAGATCGAGAAATTAGAGCAATCGGCGATTTTCTTCAGTTAGAAGCATTAGCAAAAGAAGAAGTTTTACGTTTAGGAAGTGGATTGATTTTAGATTTAAATCGACCGCTTCACGATTTATTGTATGAAGTTTATTCGAGTACTTTAGAACGTAGCGATTTTGAGTATTTTCAAACAATAAAAGTTAAAATTCGTAATTTCGATCCGATTGATGAAAAATATTTAACCAGAGAAAAAAAACGTAGTATCTGTTTGTTTTTGGAGGAGGCTTTGTGCAATGTTGGTAAACACGCTCAAGGAGTAAAACGAGTTCAAGCATCCGGTGAATATTCACGAAATCAGTATAAATTATGGGTGAAAGATAACGGTGCTGGAATTAAATCGCAACTAGAAAATAAAGGCACAAAAAATTGTAAATTGCTCGCTAAACAGTTGAAAGGAGAATTTTTACGGCGATCGCTTTCTCCTAAAGGTACAATCTGCGAACTTAGCTGGACATTAGTTAAAGAATTTTAGGACTTAGGCAACCGTAATAAGAAAGATAAAATTAAGTATTTCAGCCGTTTAGATCCCCCCAACCCCCCTTAAAAAGTGGGGCTTTTCGTAAGTTTTGCTTAAGTATATTTTTCTTTTTTAAAGTTAAAATACATTCTTAAAGATTTGTATATTTACGTAACCTGTATCATATTTTTTCTGTCTTTTTGCAGAAAGTTATATAGTAAACAGTGTTAATCGTGAATCATTATTTAACCTTTTGGCGAAATCGTCGTATTACAAACTTAGTTATTGTAATGCTTTTGTTGATTACCGCAGTTCCAGCCTATGCTAAATATAAACCGCGCGATCGCAAAGCTGCGAGTGGATATAGTAGTGCTGGTGGTTCCCGTAGTGCAGGTAATGGTAGTATACCTTTGACGCTACTTGCACCTAGAACATTTATCGGTAAAACTGCTTCATTACGTCCGATGTTGGCTTGGTATGCACCAATTTCAAAAAATGTGGAATTCCGACTGTTTGAATTTCAATCAGCCACACAAGTTAAACAAATCGGTGAATCTAAGGAGATACCAGCAGTAGTAGGAATCAATAAATTAAAGCTTCCTGGCGATTATCCAGAACTTAACGTGGGTAAAACTTATTTATGGCAAATTTCAGCGGATTCTCCCGGCGGACAAATTATTAAGCGTGCAGAATTTACCGTTATCAATCCTACTCAATCGCTAGCAAAGAAGAAATTTACAACAATTCCCGAAAGCGCTAATTACTATGCTAAAAATGAACTTTGGTATGAAGCATTGGAAGAAGCATTGAAAACAGAAGCTGATGGAAAACTAGGTAAAACTGGCTCAAAATTAATACAAGATTTAGCAGAATCAGAAATGCTTGGGGGAAGCCAAAGTAATAGCAGAATTATTAAAAGACGAATTGATAATCTTGAAAAGATTTCGCGGGATAGTCTTTGATAATAAAGATGTTGAGTTACGGGGGAGAATTTAATTTTTTGTTAAAACTGATTTTTTTCGTGCCCCTAACCCAACCTACAAAGTTTGCATAAAAAAAGAAATATGGATTAAAGCCAATTACCAATAACAATCATCGGTGCCCAAAGAGCGGGATTATCATATTCAATATTCATATCTTCAGATGCGGGTAATTTTTTAGCGTTAATCATTTTTATTTGGGCTTTTTGTAATGCTTGAGCAATACTCATTCCTTCTTCGCGGTAATTTTTGTAAAATTCTTCTACTAGTTTAGATGTTGATACATCTTGGATATTCCATAAAGAAGCGATGGCGCTTTTAACTCCTACTTGTAATGCGACTCCAGCTAATCCTAATGTGGCACGCTCGTCGCCAAGTGCGGTTTGACAGGCTGTTAGTGCGAGTAATTCGACGCTATCGGATGGATTCAGATTTTGCAGTGAGTTTTCTAATTGACTGATGGTAAGTTTTTTGTTTTTACCCGTGACTATAAAGGTATCTTCGGGAATAATTCCGAATTGAGCGTGACTGGCTATATGTACTATAGGAAATGTATTCTGTTCGATTTTTTGCTGAAAGTTTTCGGGGATAAAATTCTCGTCGATTAAGTCAGTATGATTGGGAATTTGTTTTCTAACTGCATCGATTTCATTTTCAATTGAATCAAGCGCGGGAAAAGTTTTTCCGTCGATTATGGATTTTTCTGTTAAACCTAATATTAATGCTTTTTGCTTGCTGCGGTTTGGTTTGGTAACACTCAATCTTAAACTAGGGGTTGTAGCAATTGCGTAGTTTTCAACTAAATATTTTTGTTGTTGGCTGTCATAAAGTGCTGCCATTGGCACGCTACGTAAAAATCCATCCTGGATAAACACTAAGGTTTTGACTTTTTCAACCTTGATATCTTCAGCAAAGGGACGAATTATCCAATCATAAAGTTGTGCTGCGGTTGTTGTATCGTAATTAATTGCTTGTCTTCCTTTAACTAATCCTTCGCGAAATTCGGCAATTTTTTTCTCTAATTTATCGCTGCTAACTATTTTATTTGTACCTTGTTGGGAATCTTCAATCCATTTAAATTTAGTTTGTTGATTCGCTGATTGTAATAATATTCCGGTTTTTCCATCTAAAATAATTGAACTTAAAAATACGGTGTTTTCAAAAGCTTTAGTATTTTGTTTATCTTGCAAAAGCTCATCCACTTGCTGGGGATTCAAACCACTTAAAACGCAATCATTGCCAAAATAATTCTGTAATTCTGCTAGTTTCAACGCATCGATAGTTTTTACCACTTTTGATAATTCTTCGTCACGCTGTTTATCTGGAATTGCTCCAGTTTGCAATAGTTCCAGCCGCGATTGTGCTAGCGTGCGGTACAATGGTCGCACAACATCGCGAAAGTCAAACTGTACATCGCGTTTCGCTGTCAAAATATCCTGACGAATATCTTCTAAAGTTTCAAATGCCCTTTGATAGGATTCAATAGCTGATTTTCGCTGCTGTTTATCCAAAATTCTTCCAGCTTGCCATTCCCACAAATACAAACTATCTTTTGCATTCAAGTTGCTATCTGCTGCGACAATAGCATTTTGAGTATAAGTTAAGGCTTTTTGGTTATCTTGACGGCATTCCCAAAAATGTCCTAAAGCACCATTAGCATAAGATTGCAAGCGATTGTCTTTTAAATTATTACTAGTTAATACCGACTTTTGCAGCAAACTCAATGCTTGTTGCGGTAAAACTAATTGAGTAGCACAATCGGTAAAAGGTGAATTTGCTTGAGAATAACGTTGTAAATATGCTAAATCGATAGCTCCATAAACTTTTGTATCTGAATCTGGTAAATTTTCCAGTAGCTCTAAAGCGTTTTCAACAGCATTATTAAACGTCGCATCATCGATGGTATTTTTATCTGTGTGAGAAGCCAACTTAATTAAATTCAAAAACCCTCGCATTTGGGCTTCACTTTGCTTTGCTGCGCGGGCAAGTTTTATACTATTTTCAAAATATTCGGTTGCTCGATTATAATCTGCTGCTGACTTTCTATTAAATTCAATTTTTTTATCATCAAGACCAATTTTATCAGCCAAAGTAGCTTGTAATTCTAATAATTGAGCGCGATTAGTATAAGCATTACCCAAACTATTTAAAACTAAAAAATTATTGGGAACTTCTTTTTTTGCTGCTTGTAAATACGCAATTGCTCGATCGTAATTTCCGGTTAATCGATATACTTCACCGAGAACTCCTAAAGCTGCAATTTTACCTGATTTGTCATTATATTCATTAGCAATTTCTACCGCACTTTCCCGCAAACATTTTAACTGAATTCCTGCTGCTTGTTTGCCACACAAAAGTGCGATCGCCTTTTTCGGTTGTCCCAAATTACTATAAATTTGAGCTAATTCCGTCCGCATTCTTCCTACTTGCTGTATATCTTTCACCGCTTCATAGTCGCGAATTGCCGCCGACAGCGATGTAATAGCCGCTTGATTTTCTCCTAATTTCTGATAAGCACGTCCTAAATTTTCATTGACAACAGCCGCAGACGCAAGATTATTTTGATTTTGATTTTGGGTTTGATTTTTATACTGAGTTAATGCCGATTGCCAGTGTTTTACCGCATTGCGATAATTACCAGTATTGTATTCTTCAACTCCTTGTTGAACCAAATAATTTGGACTTTGTGCCGATACAATCTGTCCGAAAGATAGACAAATTAACAGAGTTGCAAAGAATAATATTTGTAATAGTTTGAAATAGTTATTTTTGGGTTTCATAAGGTTCGTAGTAAGGATTTTATTCTTAAATAAAGTCTTAAAATAATATCTTTTTACCTTAGTTAATGGTGCGTTATTGTAGTTATTTAACTGGTAATTTACTATTCAACATATTAGAGGATGTTTTAAAAAGTATCCGGCGGTTAAAACCGCTACTAAACAGGCAAAGTCCACCTGCGTGGACTAATACATTCTTAACCCGCGCAGGCGGGTTTCACTTGTGTAGCAGCGATTTTAATCGCCAGGTAAAGCGGTTAAAACTAAACAGGCAAAGTCCACCTGCGTGGACTAATACATTCTTAACCCGCGCAGGCGGGTTTCACTTGTGTAGCAGCGATTTTAATCGCCAGGTAAAGTATTAAATTTGACTTTTCAAACATCCTCTTAGAGCCGTAACATACCTTACGACATAAAAGTAATTTAAAATACATTTATTTGATATTTGACAGATAATTTAAAAGTTAGCAGAAATAAGCATTTATAGCAGCGCTTTTAGGAAAGTTTGCAGTTTTCGGTAATCCTTTACAAAAATAATTATGGTATTTTAATTAAGTAATAATATCTAAACTTAGATTATTTTAATTTTTTTAATACCAGACTTATTTAAACAATGGATTCCTACCTGCGGTTACAAAAATTTTTTCTAATAATCTTTTCGAGCATCAGTATCGCTCCCTTAACTGTATCTGCACAATCGACACCTCCATCCGGAGTTACAATTCCTCCCAATGCACCAGAGATAATAGAAGAAACTATTCCTCAACCATCACCAACTTTACCAGCGAAACCACCTACAGAAACTAACCCGATATTGCCATCACCACCCCAAGAAAATTTACCCGATACAACCTTTCCTAGCGGTATAGCTTTCTTTGTCAAAGAAATTAAAATTAAAGGAAACTCTGTTTTACAAGATGAAATCGATCGTTTAAAACAGCCTTTAGAAAACAAAAAAATCGCATTCGAGCAGCTATTACAATTACGCTCTCAAATCACCCAACTCTATGCCGACAACGGCTACATCTCCAGCGGTGCATTTATTCCCAACAACCAAAATGTTGCTAACGGTATCGTACAAATCCAAATAGTAGAAGGCGAACTTGAAGATATTAGTATTACAGGGTTGCAAAGATTACCAAGAAGCTATGTACGTTCCCGGATTCGGCGCTTTGCTGGAAAACCTTTAAATCAACAACGCCTCGAACAAGCATTACAACTATTACAAATCGATCCAGTTATTGAAAGAGTTAATGCCGAATTAACCGCAGGAAGCGTTCCCGGAAACAATATTTTACAGCTACAAATTACCGAAGCACCTGCATTTCACGCTGGAGTTACTTTTGCAAACAATCAATCCCCTAGTGTCGGAGAGCAGCAAGCAAGTATTTTCTTAGCTCACGATAATTTATTAGGATTTGCCGATGAATTCAGCGCTGAATATGGCATCACCGAAGGTTTAGACGTTTACAATCTCAACTATTTTATACCCTTTAATGCCCTCGACGGCACAATCGGCGTGCGTTTTAGCAACAGCGATAGTCGGATTATTGAAGATGAATTTAATGACTTAGATATTCGCAGCGAAACCGAAACCCTCTCCTTCAATTTGCGTCAACCCATAATTAACACCCCAAATAACGAATTAGCTTTGGGTTTAGCCTTCGATTTAAGACGCACTCAAACATTTATATTAGATGATATCCCTTTTTCCTTTACCGAAGGGCCAGAAGAAGGAGAATCAAAACTCAGCGTCATTCGCTTTTCCCAAGATTGGTTGAGACGTAATACTAATAGCGTACTTGCAGCGCGATCGCAATTTAGCGTTGGTATCGATGCGTTTGATGCCACAGTTAACGATACTGGTACAGATGGGCGTTTTGTTGCTTGGGTAGGGCAATTTCAATGGGTGCAAAGATTATCTCCGCGAATTTTAATGTTAGCCAAAGTTAATACTCAACTGACAGGAGATTCTTTATTATCAGCAGAAAAAATCAGCATCGGAGGAGTAGATACAGTACGCGGATATCGTCAAAATAAAGTCGTCACCGACAGCGGCATAGTAGGAGGAATAGAAGCAAGAATTCCCCTGTTATCGGAAGTAGAAACCCTACAGTTAATACCATTTTTTGATATTGGTACTGGTTGGAATAATCGCGGAGAAAATCCATCACCACAGACACTTGCTAGTTTAGGATTAGGATTACAATGGCAACCAATTAATGATTTGGGATTGAGATTAGATTACGGAATTCCATTAATTGGAAGAGGAGAAAGCGGCAATTCTTTGCAAGAAAATGGGTTTAATTTTTCAGTGAGATATCAACCGTTTT
>CAYMZW010000203.1:0-11635 GCA_964395005.1 uncultured Rivularia sp. | reverse complement strand
AATTAGATGAAGAATTACTCAAGCAATCGCATTTAATGGAGCGTTGTTTGCAAAAGTTTGATTCTGGAGAACAAATCTTTACTCATTGGCAGATGCGATTGGAAGTTATTGTGGCTCATTTAGAACCAGAATATAGAGGAAAGGTAGCGAAAAATCTGCAATTTCCAGATGACAGTATTAAAAGGTTAGAAAATTTAGCCGCAGCGAAAAATACTGTTGTAGATAATTTAGATAAATGCGTAAAACGTTCGGAAGTGGTTAAATTGCTGCGAAAATACGATTTACCAATGTTGATTTTTATCGCATTACAAAGCTCCCGAAGTCTCAGACGAAAGATTTGGTATTATTTGACAATATTATCAAATATAGAAGCACCTTTAAATGGCAATGATTTGAAGAAATTGGGTTATAAACCAGGGCCACAATATAAGCAAATTTTGGATGATTTATTGACAGCTACTTTGGATAGAGAAGTGAGCGATAAAAGTAGTGCGGAGGAGTTTTTAAAGGAAAATTATCCGATTTAAACGCAGAGGTGCGCTGAGGGAAGCGCGGAGGTGCGCGGAGTTTGTAAAGCTTAGGAGAGAGTATATAAGCTACAGGGCAAACGCATCTAAAATTAAGCTAGGTGCGGGCAAGCGATGGTAAAAATCAGCCCATAATCCATAACTTAGCCTAAACATGAAATGAAGTATTAAATAAGACTATAATATATGAAAAATAGGTAGTAAATACCAGAAGATGTAATTATCTTAAATAACTGGAAATATAATCTTAATTAAAATGAATTGATTAACAACTTAATTCTAAAACTTTCGCAAGATAATTATTATCCATAGTAGCTAAAAATTGTTTATTTTTGATTCCAAATTTTTTACTTTTTTTTTGACCTAAGAGATTAAGCACGATGTGTCGAAGAACTGCGAAATTTTGCGTTGCATTATCTTTTCTAATTCTAGAATCATCTTCATTAAATGCTACGTCTAATACCCAATGTAATGAATTTTCAATCCCCCAATGACTGCGAACAGATTCTCCAATTTTTTTTGCATCTAAATTTAAACTGCTAATATAATAAAGGTGCAACTGTATCGGCTGAAAAAACTAAATTAATATATGGGATAAATTATGAGAACATCTATAAACTTGGTATTTGGTAATAGTGACTTTAAGCATGGGTATGAGCAAAGTCGATTTTTAGTTAGAATTTTCATTGACTAATTATTTTAAAATCTATATAATCATATACGTAAAACTGCGTAAATTATTTAAATGTAGGTAAAAACTGAGCCAATGAAAATATTTAAGCCAGTATTAATATCAGCAACAATATTGGTAATGCTGATTAGTAATAACAATCATGTTCAAGCTGCTAGTTTAGCACTAAGTACTGGAGAAGAAGTGAATCCAGAACCTAATGCTACTATTGGTGGCATCTGTAGTAATTTAAATCAGTGTAACCCAAATGATGTAATAACCGTGTCGGCACCAGCAGGTACTAGCTCGCGGTATGTTAAAAATGATAATAATTTTGATATTACTAAAACCGTTTACACAATTCTTCCAAACCAAGATATTACTTGGAACCCAGCTTCTAAATTTAGTTTCTTTAATAAACAGGAAATTTCACCTGACGGTAAAACGCTTACATTTAGCGATGGAGCAATAAAAGCAGGAACAGTTGGTTTATTCACTAGGGTGAATGACATTCCAATAAAATTTACTGTATCAATTGAAAGCAAGTATAATTCCGTATCTGTTATAGAACCATCTAACATTTTCGGTATAGGTATAGTTTTAGGGTGGGGAATCTTATCAAGATCGAGAAAAAAAGTATACACTTCAGTTTGATAATTTTAACTAACTTTACCCTACTTTGAGACATTTAAGTTTACTTTATCTCAAGTTTGATGTTAATTATTTCGCATCCAAAAAACCGCTGCTAATAAAGTAGTCAAAGTGGGTTTTCAGCAAGTTAGTGTCTACTGGAGGACAGACAATCGAACTTTCCTGAAGTGGGGCTAACACTATCGGAGGTACTAAATGAGCGCGAGTAATTTTATACTTTTGCACTAGCCTTAAAAGAGGTTCTAAATTTCTGCACTATGAAAAATCATTGGGTTTCCTTAGATAGAGAAAAGTTAGCTTTACTTCACGGACGCTCAATGTCTCATCCCAAAAATATTACAAAGATCAATATTTTACGCTCTTGATAATTGTACAACAGCAGTATTAATTATTTTTATAGCTTTCTGAATGGAACTATTAGAGGAAGAAGCAGCACTACTATAACCTATTATTAAACCTCTATTTATTGTCAATTCTATAAGTAATAGGGTAGACAAAATCAAAAATATTCATTTTTAACAAAATTGTTTAATTTTAAAACTCAAAGTCTATGTAAAGACAGATTTCCATAAGATTAAATTAAGGAGAAAAGTCAATTTAATAAGTGCGAAAGTATTAATTATACAACTTCTTTAATAGCCCATTGAATTCTTTCTTGAATTTTAGAGCTACTGCATTTTTATTGCACTTCTATATGACACTCATCAAATCATAAATTCAGGGCAAACGCATTTTGTCATTAAGAAGGATATATTCTCAACTAGTCCCAAAATAGTAGCATTAAGCCATACTAATTGACTTACTACTTAGTTATGCTTGTGACTATATATTTATAAGTAGACAAAATATTTTCAACGGTAAACCTCATTTTATCGTTTGATACACATCCAAGCTATTTAGTCAATAGCCTATGCTCTAAATTTAGATGCGTTTGCCCTGATATAAGCTATGTTATTCGGTGATGTAGTTATTTATTCACCTATAAAAACATAACAATTGTGTTGTGTCTAAGGGATCGGAATAAAGACATTCAAAGCGATTGAAATTATGTTTTTTAGCAATTGAATATAAGGTTTGCTGAGTTTCGGGAAAATCATTCGATGAAATATGGTTGTCAACTATTAAATATTCTTCAGCAGTAACTAAAGACCAGCTTTTTTGTACTTCATCTAAATAGCGTCTAATATATGTTTCTCTGTATTCTTCTGGCTTGCGAACAATATCAATGAGAATAAAAACACCATTAGAGGCTAAAAGATTAAATAGCTGACCGATAATATAATCTTTTTGTTCGAGCAACAGGTGATGAAGGGCAAAAGATATTAAAATAAGATCAAAACTATCTTGTTGTTTGTCTACTAATTTGGGGACTAATTCTGAAAAATCACCTTCAATAAATGATTTAGAGCATTCAATAGATGCCATATTCACATTAGCAATTTCTAAAGCTGCTTTAGAAAGGTCTATACCCGTGTAAGATACTATAGAAGTATCTAATAAAGCTTTTGCTGTGAAAGTCGCATCTCCACAACCTAATTCAAGCATTTTAAAAGGCTTTTGAAAATGATTAATTAGCAATTCGTGAAAGACATCGTAAATTTCCCGGTGTCCCATATAATTACTATTTAATATTTTTTGATAAAGCGTCCACTGATTGTTAAACAACTCGTTAGAACGAGGAGATGTATTCTGAGAATCTTTTGCACTAACCATACTTAAACAAAATTTCTACGTAGTTATCATCATAAAACTATAAAACTTTACTTGTCTATTCTTGCGATAAATTCTCTGCTTTATTATCGATAAAGTTTTAGAATACCTTGGCTTTGAGTTACCAAAAGTAACGACATATTGAAAAAAAAATCCTCAGCCCTAAGATATATTTACTTATAAACCAAATTATATATCTACTAATTCCCCATCCCCTGGATGAGGATTTTGTATTTACCAAGATTGCGATACTATCTGAACGCAAGGAAGTTAAAGTAGTTTTATTTTGACTACTTTTAGGATTTTTAATAAATAACCTTGACTTCAAAGCGTTCCCAGAGAGATATTAAGAGAGGACAATAAAATGGCATACGAATTACCATCTCTTCCCTATGACTACACGGCTTTAGAACCTGCTATTTCTAAAAGTACCTTGGAGTTTCATCACGATAAGCATCATGCAGCTTATGTGAGTAAGTACAATGATGCAGTAAAGGGAACAGAATTAGATAAAAAACCGATTGAAGAAGTAATCAAAGAAATTGCCGGAAATTCCGAAAAGCAAGGACTTTTTAACAACGCTGCCCAAGCTTGGAATCATAGTTTTTACTGGCAATGTATGAAGCCTAATGGTGGTGGCGCTCCTGGGGGAGATTTAGCTAAAAAGATTGATGCTGATTTAGGCGGTTACGATAAATTTGTGGAAGCTTTTAAGTCTGCTGGAGCAACTCAGTTTGGTAGCGGTTGGGCTTGGTTGGTGCTGGATAACGGTACTTTAAAGGTTACAAAAACTCTCAATGCTGATAATCCTTTAACTAGCGGACAAACTCCCTTACTAACGATGGATGTATGGGAACACGCTTACTATTTAGATTATCAAAACAAACGTCCTGCTTACATCGATGATTTTTTGGGTAAGTTAGTTAACTGGGATTTTGTTGCTCAAAATATGGCAGCAGCATAGTTTTTGATTAATTTTTGATTCACTTTGGGTGGGTGAAAGCTCACCCAATTTTAAGTCTTTTTAATGTTGTAAAATGTGGAATATTATAAATATTTTGCCAATTTTATACTTAAAGCAGAAATAATCGCAGCACAAAATTAATGATAGAACCTCATTACCCAAAAATTATCATGTCTTTTACTTATCGCGAATGCAAAATTCAAATTGAACGCGATAAGTTTAATACACAGGATATTTATGCAGCTTGGGTAAATCATGATAAAGGTTGCGCGATCGCCGTACCTTATGCAGCTAATCCCACTGAAGCTATCAGAAAATCAAAGCAGTGGATAGATCAAAGATTTAATTCAATAATCTGAATTATTTTAAAACTTAATATACGAAGAAAAGATAATACGCTCGACTGTTGGTTCTACTCTATCTATTAAATAAGGATCTAAATATTGTTGCGAGTTTGTATCTGTTAAATATTCTTCCGATTGATATTCTAATTCTTCAAAGCCTTTATTCAAATTGGATTGACTGATAGCAGATAATTTAGACCATACAGCAGAAAAAGGGTTGCGGATATATGTTCCTAAAGAATTATTTTTAAGGTTTTTCATCATACTTTTTACCTGCTATAAAATTTCTTTTTTATTGTAATTAAATTCATTACTTCCGTAGCTTGCGTTTTATGTCGAAATATGAATATAAGTGAAGCCGCTGTTTGTTCGCTTCGGAAAGCTATACACAGTATCTACTCGCTTGATTTGCCACTCAATATCGCGAACGCACAACATATCAAAAATCGTCAAGCACAATAAAAATAATAGTTAAGTTACTAAGATTACCTGTACATAGGCATTTGGGTTATTATTATCAATAATTATGCTAAACATTATGTAAACAAACTTTACAAAGAATAAAATGAAATGGTAGGCTAATTTACAGAAAAGCTAAATCGGTAAAGAAAAAGCTTTGTAACTGAATGCAGTTACTTTGTTAAGTATCAAAGTTAAATTAAAACCTTTGCCGTTAAGCCGAAGATGTATTTGCAAGATATACCTAAAACTGGCTAAATCAACTACTTAGACAAACGATTAAAGTCATAACTGCAATAGATAGTTATTGTGGCTTCGAGCATACTATTTGTTGAGGATAGTTTTGAGTCAGGATGTATCTGGACAGAAATATCTTTGGTAGCTGAATAAGAAATAAAAATTTACTGGAGATTTTAATCATGGCTTTAACTTTAGATTCTGCTCAAAATATTTTCAAAGAAACTCAACTTCCTAGTCAAATACCTGCCACCATCGCGCTATTCGATCAACTTAGTGTAGATGACAAACTAGCTTATTTATGGTATGCGTACACCGAAATGGGTAAAACAATTACCCCCGCAGCACCTGGAGCAGCAAGATTGCAGTTAGCAGAAAGTTTGCTTACTCAAATCAAGAAAATGTCTGCTGACGAACAGACGAAGGTAATGCAGGATTTGGCTAACCGTGCTGACACACCCATTAGTCGTTCTTATGGTTTCTTCAGCGTTAACACCAAGCTAGCTTTTTGGTTTGAATTAGGTGAGTTGATGAAGCAGGGAGTAGTTGCTCCTATTCCACCTAACTATCAAATGTCTGAGGGTGTAAAAATAGTCCTTGAAGCTACCAAGAAACTCGATGCCGGTCAGCAAATTACCGTGCTGCGTAACACCGTGGTAGATATGGGCTTTGATAGTTCAGAGATGAAGCCAAGTAGCTCCAAACCCAAGTCAGAGCCGATGTTCCAACGCGAAAATGACGCTGTGGCTCCAGACGTAAGCATAGATGGTATTACTGAGCCTGTTGTAATCAAATATATCGAAGCCATGAACGCCGATAACTTTGATGCTGCTGTAGCTTTGTTTGCT
The DNA here is from genome assembly GCA_964395005.1 of uncultured Rivularia sp. Lineage (GTDB taxonomy): Bacteria > Cyanobacteriota > Cyanobacteriia > Cyanobacteriales > Nostocaceae > Rivularia. Next base: position 5,225 of record CAYMZW010000203.1, on the reverse strand, counting down.
GAAGATGGTGCGCTACAGCCACCATTCCACAAACCAATCGTTGGTAAGCAGGCGATCGCCAAGTATATGCGCGAAGAAGCCCAAGGTTTGAACATGATGCCTAAGAAAGGTATTTCTGAATCTGGCCCCTTTGGCTCCAAGCAGTTGAAAATCACTGGTGTAGTAGAAACACCTTGGTTTGGAGCAAATGTAGGAATGAATATTGCATGGAGATTCTTGGTAAATCCCGAAGGCAAAATTTTCTTTGTAGCAATTGATATGCTCGCATCTCCTAAAGAATTATTAGATTTAGGTCGTAAATAGACTTAGAAAAGTTGGAAATAGGAAAATTATTCCCATCAAAATTCTCCTTTTATTAGGGGGATTTTTTTATGATTTACTCTTAGTTCGTAGTAGGGACTTTAGTCCCTCGGAGCGATAAATCGCCTACTACAAACCTTTTTTCAAGATTTATTATCCAACTTAATCGCTTGTTCTAAAGCCAATTTTTCTTTAGCTCTACGTGCATAAGGCTTTAATTTACTCAAATCCCAACCAGTAATTAAACTCATATCTCCTAAGCTCATTCCCTTCATTAACATTTCTACGCACCAGGTATGTTGAGCTTGTTCGATTGCTGGTGATTCTCCTTCTGGTGTTGATAATTCTTGGGTTAGTTTTTGCCAATATTCTTGTATTTCTGCTTCCGAAACTGGCATTCCATCATCATTAAGCAATAATGCTGAATGTTCATCTTTACGGCTTTTCAAGTATCTGGTTAATGGATTGTTATTGTAGGAACCATAACGCTTTCCCATAATCCATTGATTAACACTAACTTGACGAACATCACCTTTAACTATCTGTAATAAATGGAGATTGCTGTCACAAATTTGATGATTTCGCTCTAAATTAGTAATTTCTGCTGTTGATAAACCTGCTCCAAATAAAATATAAATTAAAGCATAATCTCGCGATCCTGATTTTTTGGCACGTTGCAAAATCAACTGAACTATATTCGCAGGTAAATCGATTACTTTCTCTACAGTAACTAACTCCGAGGAAGTAACTAAACTTGCAGAATTAGTAGCTCCCATCAAAAATAAAGTTACTAAATCCTCTAAAAATTCATCTTTACCATGCCAAAATTCGTGAAATTCACTCGTAAACTCGATCACGGCATACCCTAACAGCATAATATTCAGCAAGCTTGCTAACTTTTGTGGTGGTAAATGCGCGTGTAATTGCTCCCTTTCCATCACTGTTGCTAAAAAATCGGCAACATAATGGTTTGCTTCCTTCAAACTTCTTCCTAGAGCTTGACGATTTTCTAAAGGATAATTTCCCGCTTCTCCCACCACAGAGCGTACTAAATCGGGCGATCGCTCTAAAGCCTGCAACCTATCTTCACAATAGTTTTTTAATGCTTGGTAAACGCTAGTTGTTTGAGTGGCTTGAGTTTTCAAATATTCGCTCAATTCCTGAAATACTGGCGACTCGGAAATCACCGCTAAAAGCAACCCGTGTTTGTTACCAAAATGTCGAAACAATGTAACTTCATTAACTTGCGCCGATTTCGCCACTGCTTTGGTAGTAGTTTCCGTTACCCCTTGAGCGGCAAATAGCTCTAATGCTGCATTTATTATTCGTTGCCGAGTTGGAATTATTTGGGAATTGGACATTATTAAAGGTTAAAGGTTAGAGGTTAAAGGTTAGAGGTTATTTAATTTTGGATTAATTCATGAATATGACAAAAGTCATGCAAGTAGCGCTTGCATTTTTGATTTGTGTTTGTTAACGTAAGAATGTAAGCGGCACTTGCATATTGTAATCTATCAAACCGCTTCCAATTTAAATCGGGTGTGGCAGGGAAGAAGACACATCTAGTTAGTTTTATTAAAAATATTCGCAGTCTAAGGAAATAATTATGACTACACGCTCTGCTGTTGCTGAGGGTAAGCAACCGCTTGCTCTGGGCTGGACTTTCACGTTATTTATAGGTTCGATGCATGCTTTGGCTTTATTATCTCCCTGGTTTTTTTCTTGGTCTGCTTTGGGAGTAATGATATTTTTACATTGGTTGTTTGGCAGTATTGGTATTTGTTTGGGTTTTCACAGAATGTTGAGCCATCGCAGTTTACAAGTACCCAAATGGTTGGAATATATCATTGCTATTTTGGGAGCTATGGCAATTCAGGGAGGGCCAATTTTTTGGGTAGCTGGGCATAGATTGCACCATGCTCATACAGAAGATGAAGACAAAGATCCTTATTCAGCTAAGCGCGGTTTCTGGTGGAGTCATATGCTGTGGATGTTTTATCCTCGTGAAGAATTTTTTGATTACGAACAATACAAAAAATATGCTCCCGACTTAGTACGCCAGCCATTTTACCGTTGGCTAAATAGCTACTTTATATTATTGCAATTTCCCTTAGCTGCCTTATTGTATGCTTTGGGTGGATGGTCATTTGTAATTTACGGTATAGTTCTTAGAGCAGTATTACTTTGGCATTCAACCTGGTTGATTAATTCCGCAACTCATATCAGAGGTTATCGTACCTTTGACTCAGAAGATAATTCTCGTAATTTGTGGTGGGCAGCAATTTTAACTTACGGTGAAGGCTGGCACAACAATCACCACGCTCATCCGAATGTAGCGAAAGCCGGATTGCGTTGGTATGAAATAGATATGACTTGGTGGGCTATTAAAGTATTGCAAAGTTTGGGATTAGCGAAAAAAGTTGTGATGCCAGTTAATGAGTAATTAAAGTTTGAAAATTTACCTGGCGGTTGAAACCGCGTCTACACAAACAAAACCCGCCTGAACGGGTTGTAAATCAGTTAGTCCACGCAGGTGGACTTTGCTTGTGTAGTAGCGGTTTTAACCGCCGGATACTTTTAAAACATCCTGTGTATTCGTGCCACAACACACCCTACAACTAACAACCATCAACTATCAACATTTTCATCCTGATGATGATTTTCACTTTTATCGCGTTGCAGCGCTTCTTCTAAAGCTTGAATTTGTTCTCGACGTGCTTCCAATTCCAAAGTTCTACGGGCTAAATCTTGATTTTGTAAAGTCAAATTTTGTCGCCAACCTTCGGCTCTTTCGGCTTCTTGGCGTAAAAATTCTGGTGAAATTCCGGTAGTCAGATATTTTTGCACCAACTCTAATACCCAATTGGTAGCATCTTCGATTCTTTCAATTTCCCCTGTAGCAGAAAGTTCTACTAAAACGAGCAAATTTTCAGTAAAATGCTTACCTTTTCCCAGAAGAATAACGGCTTCTTCCGGAATCATTACCCACATACTTTCAGTTTCTCGACGCGCTAACAACCGTAACTCGGATTGAACTAAAAATTCATTTTTATGCACCTTGGCTAAATAAAGCATGATTTAAAATGTTGGTTGATAGTGGTTAGTGGATAGTTGATAGTTGATAGTTGATAGTTGATAGTTGATAGTTGTTAGAGAATGGTTGGAGTTTGAATATCTTATATTATTATCTAAGTTGCGAATTGCTTGACTCATCATTCATTACCACTAACAACTAACCACTAACAACTAACTCCTATTATGTTACTTAATTCTTTTCAGGCGATCGCGCAAAATTTCAGCTTGTTTTTCGGCTTCTGCTAAAGAATCTTTTGCTCCTTGTACTACGTCTGCTGGTGCTTTATCAACAAATTTGGAGTTGCTCAATCTGCCAGTTAAAGAATTTACTTCGGCTTCTATCTTACTGAGGTTTTTCTCTAGTTTGCCACGTAATGCTTGCATATCTATTACACCTTCGAGGGGAAGCAGTATTTGTACGGTACCGCAAACACCTGTTGCAACTTCTCCTAATTCTTCGGTAGTTGATTCTTCTACTTGAGGAAGGTTTTCGTCAGTTGATGATTTGAAGAATCTTTGACGCAATTCTTGTCTTTTTTCACTTGAAAGTAGATATATCCTGATAAACCATAACGAATAACCAAAACCTACAAGTTGGAAGAATGTTCCAAAGAAAGGAATGTTATCTACTGTAATTGCTACAGCATAAGCGACTCTGGCAGCAGTAAACGTTAGGAAACCGAAGATAATTAATTTTAAAGCACCGTTGGTTTTCTTCTTAGTTACTGTATCGTTGTTTTGTTTGTTGGCTATGGTTAAATTCTCGACTTTTGCCAAATCTTTAATTAATGTTTCTCCAGTATTAAGAATTTGACGCTCTTTTACGCTTTCGCTCTGTAAATTTACGGTAACTTTAACTGAAGGTTTAACGTCTGCTTCTGCTCGTAGGTTGCGAATTGTGCGAATCGTGCCAATTAATAGTTCAAAGTCTTCTTCTAATTCGGTATCAATTAATGCTGTATCTGCTTCTGGATATTTTTGCAGTGATAAACTACAAGCGGATTCCTCTGGTTGTTGAGTTAAGGTATGCCAAATTTCTTCGGTAATATGAGGCATAAAAGGACTAAGAAGTTTTAAAATGCCTTCTAATACATAAGCTAAGGTTTGCTGTGCAACTTTTCGCGAATTTGGTTCGGCATCTTCCTGTAATCGAGATTTTACTAACTCAATATACCAGTCACAAAAATCACCCCAGATAAATTCGTAAAGTCCCTTCGCGGCTTCTCCCATGCCATATTTTTCCATGTAACTGTTAGTTTCTTGAACAGTTTGATGGAAGCGGGACAAAATCCATTTATCGCTTAATTCTGTGGCTTCGGGTATTCCTAATTGCTGCGGTGTTTGTTCGTCCAAATTCATCATTACGAATCTGGCTGCATTCCACAATTTATTGGCAAAGTTGCGTGATGCTTCTACCGAGGGAGATTCATCGGTTTTGCGGTTGTAATCAAAACGGATATCTTGTCCAACACCAATTACTTCTTTAACCAAGGTGTAGCGTACAGCATCGGTACCGTATTTATCAATTAATATCAGCGGATCGATACCATTTCCCTTCGACTTGGACATTTTTTTACCGTTTTCATCCAGTACCAAGCCGTGAATGTAAACGTCTTTGAAAGGCATTTCTCCAGTAAATTCACCTGCCATCATCGTCATTCTGGCTACCCAGAAGAAGATAATGTCAAAGCCAGTTATCAAAACGCTGGTAGGATAGTATTTCTTTAAATCTTCAGTTTCTTCGGGCCATCCTAAAGTTGAAAACGGCCACAATCCAGAAGAAAACCAGGTATCGAGAACGTCCGCATCTCTTTCTAATTGAACGTTTTCGCCAAATTGGGCTTTCGCTT
>CAYMZW010000202.1:0-11764 GCA_964395005.1 uncultured Rivularia sp. | reverse complement strand
CCTACTCCCTACTCCCTACTCCCTACTCCCTACTCCCTACTCCCTACTCCCTATCATTCTTTGTAATTTAGTTGAAACATTATTGCTAAAGTAGCGGACAATTTCATTAAATAATCGTCATACTTAAAGAGGGAGATATTTTTTCACTACTCCCTTTTGTCCGAGGCGTGAAGTTAAAAAAGTAGATATGACACGTAGATATAATAATAGGCCTGGTAATACCTCTTCAAGAGGTTCTAATCCTGTCACCTCAGTATTTAATTTCACAACTATTGCCATTCTGGGGGGCATATTTATTTTAGGTATTGGTATTGGTATCGCTTTTAGTTCTACGGCTACTTTTTCTCCGTCGAATGTAGCTTCTCGCGATTTTATCGATACTAAAGCGCCAAATCCAGAGGTTTGCGTGCAGTATGGTGCCAGCGCAATGGTGATGGATGCCAGATTGTTTGTAACTCTTAACCCGTTTAATGTTTATGTTGCTCAGCCGAGTATGCGCCCTGGATGTGTTTTACGTCAAAGTAACTGGGAGATCCTTAGACAAAGAAACTTGGTAACATCAGATCAGGTAAGAGACTGTAAGAATCGTTTAAATACTTTTGGCTTTACAGGTAGATTAGATAGCAAGGAACTTGAGATTAAATGTATCTATCAAAATGATGCAGCGAAAAACTTCTTTGTTAATGAAGAAGGTGCTGTAAACCTTCCGGGAGAAACGGAACGATTTTAAAGAATTATTGTTTCTTATGAAGTTGTAAAAATTATAAATACAAATGTAGAGACGCGATCGCAAATCCGATCGTGTCTCTACCTGTTTTTATTCGCTATTAGTTGCAAAACAACTTTTTCAATACACCATAATTCTGCTTTGTATTTTAATCAACTAACGACCAAGGCTATTTTATACTTAATTTCTATCGTCTAAGATTAGGAAAAGTTTGTCTGAACTCAATTACTCGGGAAATTAATCGTTGGAAGATTTGCTGGTGGTGTAGGAAACAAGGTTGGAGCAGAATTAAAATTTCCTGATGGTGAAGGAAATTTTGCAGGTGGAAGAACCGAATTTGGAGTTAGTGGAGATGAAGGGATTGTTGTAATTGGCGGTACGGTTACGGTAGGCTGCCCTATATTTCTATTCCTAATCGGTGTTAATGGTAAAGGTGCTGTTAACGAAGGTGAAGATGTATTTATCCCTGGTGGAAGTTGAGAAGGAAGTTGCTCCCGATTGTTATACATACCAGGTGGAAGTTGTGCCGGTTGTAGGGGTGGCAAAACACCTGACGGTTGTACGGGTACCATACCTGGTGGTTGCGGAATATAGGGAGTGTTGAGCTGTTGTGATGGAGAATAAGCACCTGGTGGTAATTGAACTGTAGCACCTGGTGGTAACTCACCTCCAACAGACTGATATTGCGATGGTAAAAAATTATTGTTGGCTGTAATTATAGGACGAAATAACCAGCGAGTAGGATTTTGCCAAGAATCGGGTTGTAGCTGTACTCGTGAGCGATCAAAAAAGCTTCCTGGCGCTAAATCCATGACAATGCGAGTTACATCATCGTTAAACTGAGAAACTCGAATTTTTTGAATTGCTCCGTTGTAATTTTGTTGAGTGGGAACGTCACCTAGTTTCGTGCCAGGTAAATCTACAACAATACGAGATGGATTAGTTAAGTAAAAATACTGAGGACGAAATGACCCTGAAAGAGAAATTTCTAACTGCGAATCTTGGGGAGAAAATCGCCAATCTTCTAATTTTCCTGTGGGTGCGGCAATACTGCTATTTATATTGAACGCTATTGCTGCATACAAGCTAAACAAGCTGACACGAATCAATCGGTTACACTTCCGTACAAAGTGCCTATTCTTGAATTGCTTATTCATTATTTTTATCCTTCATAGGTTAAGCCGGGTAGGCTTACGATTTGATAATTGCTAATACCTTTGAGCTAAAAGCTAATGAAGTTATTATCAATTAGCTATCAGCTTTTAGCAATATTTCTCTTGTGATATAAGATTATCGCCATAGCAACTCAAAAATACGAGCAATATTAGCCTGAAGTTCAAGATTTTACTGTAAATTTAATTATCGCTGGTAGTTTATTTAAAGTTGTTTAGCCCGAAAAACTTCTTTTTACACTTTTTTTTTGGAGGAATGGTATTTGTTAGCTTGTATTTACATATAAGCAATCGTATCAATTATTACTTGAATAACAAAAGACCAACATGATCTTTGACAGTGAGCCTCTTTAAAAGACAAGATTCGCCTCGGAAGCAACAAATCGATTACTTCAAGAGCGAATCTTCTCACGGAAATCATTCCAAACTTTTGTTGAAACTTATAATTCTGTCAGAGACGCTATCAAAAGTTCTGCTAAAGCTTAAAAACCGATTGGTAATTGATAATTGGTAGTTGATAATTGTTAATTGATTACTTGTCCGCCGAAAAAGCGCCAACGGACAAAAAGAATCCGCATTATGCTTTGAGAAGTAATAAAAACTGCTAACCAAACAACAAAATAGTGAAAGAAAACCCAAAACAAAGGTAATTCTTCCTTGGGAATAGGTATCGGTAAAAACCCTAAAAACTTAACTCCACAAACTATAAACATAAATTCCCAAATACCAGCAAATAATTGGTAAACTGCTGGCCAATCTCTATCCCAACGATACTTTTGTATTTGGTTGTATACAATATCCCAACCTAAACCGAAAATCGCTACATAGAAAATTATCCAGAAATACACAGATCCTGGTGGTGAACCAATCAAACCAATCGCAAACGGTAGGCTAACGAATAAACCTACTGTTAAAAGTAATAATATACGAGTTTGCCAGCGACCGAATAAAGTTGGAGTCATAACGATTTTGGATTTTAGATTTTAGATTTTGGATTTTAACAACGGATGCTTTTGTTTCAGATTTTGGATATTAAGTTAAAAGTAGGCTTGTAGAGACGTAAAATTTTACGTCTCCCGACGTTTTGGGAAAAACAAACCACTCAGAACTAATAAGATAGATTACTATTTATTTTACGTCTCCCGACGTTTTGGGAAAAACAAACCGCTCAAAACTAACAGGATAGATTACTATTAATACTTTGCTATATAAAAAAACGCCACTCATATTGAAAAATTCAATAGATTTATGGCGCTTTCGGGTTGTACTTACTTTTGAAAAATATTTATAAGTTAAAAAGCAGCTAAATTGTATATTTGAGCGGGCAGGGATGCCCACCCCACAAGAATTATAACAATGCCCGATTATATGATTTAGATGCGAGGGCAGCTTAAAATTTCTATAAAGTTAGCTGGTAATGACCGCTAGAATCAAAACGAGCGATTGCTTCCCAATTTGTTACTTCTTGTAATAAGGTTTGATAGCCAAGTGTATTAGGATGAAGACCATCGCTACTCAAACGCTTAATTCTCCAAGCTTCGGGATGTTGCATCCATTTGTCGAAAATATCTAGATAAGGTATTCCTTGTTTCCGACAAGCGAGTCGAGTCGCTTCTTTATAACGATATTGATCGTCGTGATTATAATATAAGCAATCGAGGAAAGGCATTTTCGCTTCATTTACAGGTACCATGCCTACAAATAAAACTGGACAAAGTTTCTGGGCATGATGCAGTAAAGAAGTAAGCTGTTCTTCAAAATTGACAAAATTAGTATAATTTTTACCCTCAAGACGACCGACTCGGGCAGAATCATTTACTCCAACCGATAATATAATGATGTCAGGAACGCGATTTCGTAACTCTCCGCGATGACGAAATTCTACTTCTAACCTTTTTGCGACTTGGAATGTGCGATCGCCACGTACACCTAAGTTATAAAGAACGTGTCCGGCGCTTTCGGGTAACATCCAAGTTCGTCGCAATCTTTCAACCCAGCCACCTCCGTCGGGATCGCCAAATCCGTAAACTAAACTATCCCCTAATGCGACAATCTTTAAAGGGTGAGTGCTATTCGATACTACAGATAGCTGCATTGAAGGAGGTACAAATGTTTGCATCTGAAAAGACTATATTTTATATCTTTAAAAGATTCTATACATTTCTACACCATTTCAGAACACTTTATTTGTTTTTTCGAGAAGATATTGCAAATTTTAGGAAGATTTGTTAAGGAAATGACTTTTTAACTTAAAGATAATGTAAAGCGATCGGTATTTTTTCTGAGTTATCGCGATCGATTGCAATATCGATGAACGTAATAATCTTTTGTTAACAAACTTGGGTTAAGCTAAATACGTACAAAAAATAACTGAATAATAAAATTTTATAAAATTATAGAAAAAATTTTCGGTTAGTACGCATATCGCTATGTATATAAATTTAGGGTAAGAAAGAAGGCTCAACGGGTCAATTGAGCCTTAAAATACGTCGTAAGTGGGATGTCAAGTGATTCCGTTGTTTATATTTCCATAAGTACTACTAATGTTCAAGTCAAATGAGATACATTAGTATTTCAATGAACAATTATCAATTATCAATTATCAATTATCAATTATCAATTATCAATTATCAATTAAATTAGTAATTGCCTCTATTTGGGAATAATACAGAAAATCTTCAGAGACGTTGCACTGTGTACGCCGTCTCTACATTTATAAAACTATAAAGCGAATATTAAACTAGTAACTCTCAATAAAATACTGATAACTGCTCACTGATAACTGCTCACTGATTTAAGGTGATTGATTTGATACCCATTTCATCCATTGTCTGAAGGAAGAAATGGCATTTAACCTTTTAACTCCGGGAGCGCGAGCGGTTGCTAATCCATCTACAGTTCGTAAAACAGAATACTGCAAACCCAAAAAGCTATCTACTGCTGCATAGGGGCCACCCAAGGTAATTGCACCCGCAGCATACATTTTACCTTTGTTGTTACGCATTTCTACTAATTCAAAATCATTTGCTACAACTAACCTTGATAAGTGATTCAAAGGTAAACTGTAACGTTGCACTAAGTCATCTAATAGCGGACTTGCCTGGACTTTAGCATCTAATCCCGTCGCATCAACAATAAAGTCTGCATTGAGAGTAATTTGTCCGTTAGAACCTTTTTCTTTGATGCGGGTAAGAGTTCCACCATATTGAGTGTCGCGTTCTACACTTTGCACTTCACCAAATTCAATTTTATACCAACCATCTCGCAAACTTTCTTCTGTAATCTGCTGCCAATCGAGACGATCTGCTGTAGTAGTACCTCCCCAATCTGCTAATAAGCTTTTACGCTCCTCTGGACTGGCATTTTCAAGCATTACTCGTAATTCACCACCCCAACAAGCTTTAGGCCAGTTAAACGGCTGAAATTCAAAATGATGCTTTACCATCCGTTGGGTTTTACCGAATTTATTACCCTTTGGTTTAGGCGATCGCATTAAGTGCAAAATTGTAATCTTGGGATTCTTTTTACGTGCTTCATAAATCCGCTGAATAATTCGAGAAGCCACAATACCGCGCCCTCGAATCAAAACTTTACCACCTTGACGCTCTAATTGCTCGTAAACGTGGTTGTGATCTTCATAAGCATTAACTACAGACTTAAAATCGCGATATTTCTCTCGATAAGCCTGTAAATCTGGAAGAAACTGAATCGCAGGATAACCCGTTGCTAAATGTAAAAAACGAGCTACGTAAAAAGCATGATCTCCTCTTCCCTTTGAATAAGCTACGCAATATCTACCATCATCAGTTTTGCGAATTGCTCGTATTCTTCCATAACGATAGATTTGCTCCCAACCGATACGCTTGGCTTCTCTTTCTATAGAATCAAAAACATTGTTTGCGCGGGGAGTATAAGTTTCAGCATAATCGGGTTCGGCAAAGACTTTCCATAGATATTTAAACGAATCATTTAACCTTCCCTTATTAAAATCGCGCCAAGCTTCCCGCAAACCATAACTTGGCCAACCCCATATATTATCGGGACAAGAATCAGAATTAGAACGCAATCTTTCATGCAAAGGTATTTGGGAATTGAGACATAACCGTTTATATCGAGCAAATGGTTCTTTATCTAAACCCAAAGCGACAATTCTTTCGCTATTAACACCATATATCCTCAGTAAATCCACCCAAATGTAACTCCCCAAACCCGCTCCCAATGCCAAATAATCAGTTTCATCTACTGGCAAACCTGTAGCGTGAAGTGCTTGTACCGGCACCTTCTCTTCTTGAAAAATTGGTGGTGGGAAACTCGAACCGTGGGGTATTGCTGCCGCTTCTGGAGGTAAAGTAGCGTCAGGTAAGTTGGTACTAGGATTAAATTGGATCGTAGAATTAGTTGGGGTTGGCGCTGGTGTTTGTGCGGGTGTAGATACAGGTGTAGGTGTATTTAAACTAAAAGAAACAGTAATTTCATAAGGACCAATTTGTAAAGTATCGCCACTATTAATAACGCTACGTTTCTGACGATTAGCATTAACATAAATACCGTTAACGCTATTTTGATCGATTACAACTAATTGGTCTTGTTCATAATCAATCAGCCCATGATATCGGGAAACTTCACTACTGTTAAGCAGTATTCGCGAAACGCGCTGTCCTTGAAGTTCCGCAGGCATTTGAGAAAACTCTCGACCAAAAGCAATAGGCAACCTTAAACTAGGTTCTCGTAATTCTCCAGTAGCTGGATCTTCCCAACTTAAATGAATTTCTAAATTATTTGTCATATATATTTTGGTTAGTAGTTAGTTGTTAGTAGTTATTTGTTGATTGGTAACTGCTCACTGTTAACTGTTCACTGCTCACTGTTAACTGGTAACTGTCAACTGTCTGGTGCAACTAAAACACTTATTGCAGCAGCTAAAGAAGTGCCGCACCAAGGACAACCAACTTGGATATGATCGATAGAAGATAATTTATGACAATTCGGGCATTGCAAACTATAAGCACTCTTTGGTAAAGGTGCAGTTGATGAAGCCGATTTTAACGGTGGAGCAGGAGTTACAGGTTGGCTATTTTGACCTGGTTTTGGCGGTTCCAAAATAGTCGCCGGGAAGCTATTAACTTGCACAATACTAATATTAATAACTTTTAATTCCATTTGCCCTAGGCAGAGAATACTGCCTTCATTCAAAGATGTATCTCCTTTAACCAACTGCTTCCCATCCACTAAAGGAGGATTCTTTTCTCTTAAACTGCGGATGTGAAAACGTTTTTGCTCAGAATTAAAAAATATTTCGACGTGTAAACCCGATACCGTAGGATGACTCAAAACAATATCGCACCGCTGAGGGTCGCGGCCGATGCGGACAGTACCAGGATTTTTACTAGGCTGCTGCTCGTAAATTATCTGAGTTTTTTCTTGACCAGCATCGTGCCATTGTAAAGTTAGTGAATTCATTATATTAACAAGCTCTAAGCTTCTTTCTAACTAAGCAACTTCAATCATTGTCTGTGCGATTCCCAACACGAGCAAGTATAAGCAATCAAGCTTAAAGGTCAAAGTTTAGGAGTTAGTTGTTAGTTGTTAGTTGTATAAATCTTCTCTTTGTCTCTCCATCCCCCATCTCCTTCACCTATTAGAAGCTAATTTATCAGCAATTCGAGTAGTTTCGGGTAAACGATATTTCGGAGTACAGCGCAATACATATTCAATTGCGGTTGGTAAACTAATACGATGACCGCTGGATACGTATACTGGTTTTACGTTTGAGCGCGTGCGTAAAACTGCTCCTATGGTTTCATTGTGATGTATTAAAGGCTGCCAGCTTCCTTTTTCTTGAGAAACTTCTTTATAATCACCTATCAGCCAAGATTTTGCCACCCCAATGGTAGGCATATCAATAATTACACCTAAATGACTGGCAATTCCCATTCTTCGAGGATGGGCGATTCCTTGTCCGTCGCACAAGATTATGTCTGGTATCGTATTTATCTTTTCTAAGGCATCTAATACTGCCGGAATTTCACGAAACGACAGAAAACCGGGAATGTAGGGGAAGGAAGTCGGACGTTTAGCTATACTTTGTTCTTGTAGTTGTAAATCCGGAAAACTCAATACCGCTACCGCAGCACGACTTATTTTTCCATTGTCTTCAAAACCCATATCGACACCAGCAACGTATTTTACTGGTTCTTTAAATTTATTTTCGGTAATAACTTCTTTTTGCAATTCTTCTTGAATGACTTTCGCTTCTGATGTGGTTAAATTCCAATCATGACGTTGTTTTATTTGCATATTTCACCTTGTAATTGTATTGAATTTTTTTATAACTTTAACCAATTAACAGCCGAAAACTAATGTAGAGACGCGATATATCGCGTCTCTACACAGTTGTATTATTGGCAATTACTTATATTTATTTTACTCCAACAAAACTTGGTACTAAAGAATCCAACCACTTATCAATACTGCGATCGGATAAATCGGCTAAAGAAACAACTTTTTCTATTCGGTTAAAATTCTGCTGCATCGATTTACGATAAGTTGGGTCGTAATGTGATTCCAACAAATCTTTGACAAATGATTCCCATTCTTGGTTATTTATCATTCGATACCATTTACTTATCCTCTTCCAACCACAGCTAGATGTTAATTTTTCTAACTTAGCTTTAAGAATTTCGGGATTGTCAATTAGATGCGGATATTCTGCTAACAAAAATTGCACTCTAATTTCAGGGGGTAGCTTTATTTCTAAACAGCTAGATTGTTTCATTTCCTTCCACAAAGATTGAGGTAAATGAATTTGCCCTATTTTGTTACTTTCGGATTCTACCCACACAGTTTCATCGGGATTGAAGCTTTGTAGTGCTTTCAACAATTTCGAGTCGAAATACTTTTGCGTTGGCTGAGGAGAAAGTTTACCTTGCCACCTTTCACCTAACAAAGAGCCACGATGATTTGCTAAAGCTTCCAAATCTAAAACTTGCAAACCTCTTTGATGCATATTTTTCAAAATATGGGTTTTTCCAGTTCCGGTTAAACCGCACAATATTTTGTAATTTAATTTTCGCGGTAAAGAATCTAATTCCTGACGTACATAACTACGGTAAGTTTTGTAACCACCTTCAAGCAAAGTTACTCGCCAACCAATTTGAGATAATACTGTAGCCAAACTAGCAGAACGTTGACCACCTCGCCAACAGTAAATCAAAGGCTGATAGTTTTTTTCTTTGTTAGCAAAGTGTTCGTTTAGGTGTTTACTTATATTTTTTGATACGATTGCAGCCCCTATTTTCCGCGCTCTAAAAGGTGAAAATTGCTTGTATATCGTTCCAACTTCAGCGCGTTCGGCATCATTTAAAACCGGCAAATTAATTGCACCGGGGATGCGATCTTCTGCAAACTCGCTATTTGAACGAACGTCGATTATCTCACTATAAGTTTCCTTATGTGGTTCTTTAGTATATTTGAGCGAAACAGCCATTGCAGTCAAACTCTATTTTTTCAATTATGACATTCTCGGAAAGCCTTGAGACTTTGTATTGAAAGCAATTTTTAATAATTACAGCAAGACGCAAGCATCGAATGAAATCTACTTTACCTTAGATCAAGCTATTTGCTTGATAAATTTCTATTAAATATCTATAAGTTGATACTTGAGAAACTGTATGATTTTATGCAAAGATAAGCCTTTTAGTTGATTTCTAAGTGCAACGCCGATATCTCAAACCTGATGCCGTCTTTTTTATGGGAGCAAATTTGATGTATTCGAGATAATTTTTCACTTCGGCTTACCTAAATAGATAGCGATGTTTTTTTAACCGTATTTGGGGCATCAACCATTTACATAAGTTCATAAAATTAATACACAGAGTATTCCCTATGAAACGAGTGCCATCATTGCCCGTATGGATTCCCTATCCAAATGCTTGGTTAAGTGCTTTAATGTTGTCTGTATTAATGGGTACATTTTTAGGTATCCTTAGACGTTATGCCGATTCGCTTTACAATTTACCAAAATGGTCAAATGCTCCGGAACAATTGACCGTAATTGTGATTTTATTTTTAATTTTACCCATACCGGCGATCGCACTTTTTCATCATTTATTCCTCAGTCGTTTTATGTCTCCGATTCCAGGAGAGAAAATAAACGCGACTTCCGGATTTTTCCCCGGATTAATTAGCTGGTGGGAAAGTTTATATAGTTGGATGGTAATTGTTTTATCTACGCTGATAGCAACTTTAATTTGTACGCCTTTTTTACCATTATTTCAACTTAACTATGCAAAAATAGCTGCAACATATGTAGATAATCCTAGTAATTTAAGATTAGCATTTGCTGGTGTGTGGATTTTATGTGCCGCTATATTTTATCAAGTTGCATATTTATTTAAAGCGCGTCTTGTTTTCAGCGATAGTATAGATGATATAAATACTGCGAAGGGTAAATCAAAAGAAATTGATACTGAAGATGAAGAAGACGAAATCATTTCAACAACTGTAGTAACTCCAAACGATACAACTAAAAAAAGTTCGGATGATTCTACTGTTGTAGTTAAAAAGAAAAAAACATCAAAGACATTTCTAAATATTTTTGTTCTGAGCTTAGTCGGCGCATGGCTGTATATGTTTTTTACCTTGCCAGACGTTCAACAGAGTATATCCGATGGTAATTTCGGAGAACAAATTCAAAAAAGAATTAGTACAGAAGCCAAAGTAGTTAATACTCAAATATCTAAATTAGAAAATCAAGGAAGCTCATTCAGCGAAGCATTGACACTTGCTAACAGTGCCGCACAAACAGAAGAATTCGCAACCACAAAGGAAGATTGGAATAAAGTCGCAGGTAAATGGAAAGCAGCAATGATATTAATGCAAACCGTACCACCAGAAAACGCTAATTTTATAGTTGCCGAACAAAAAATTGGGGAATATCAGAAAAAGTTAAATGCAGCAGAGAAACAAGCTGTTAAAGCTGAATAATTTGCGATGGTAGAACAAATATTTTATCCAACACCCTGGAAGGGTGAGGCTATACAAACAAAGCCTACCTGCGTAGGCTAGAAGAATTATAAACCACTTTAAGGTGGGCTTTGTAAATGTAGCCTCAGACTTCTAGTCTGTGGGCTTTTTTTAATATCGGTAATTACTGAAAAATAGTAAATAACGTTAGCTTTGTCTTTTGAATGGGAAAAATATATGTAGAAGAGTATTTTTTATAAATTTTCATCTACCAATCTTTCTCATGACAAAGCAAAAATCAAAAAAATTTAATTGGTATGTATGGTTTCCATATCCTAGCTCTTGGATAAAAGCCTTATTTATTACCATATTTTTAAACGTAATTATATTTATTGTCAGTATTACTGCAATTACAGGTTTCTTAACAGCAGAAATCACAAATAGTCCAAATACGATTGTTTTCTTCGGAATATTTGCGTTACTAATTCCCATTCCGGTAATAGCCTTAGCTCATCATCTTTTACATTTATTCCTTGGTAAATATATACCAGGAATTCAAACTCCGGAGATGAAAAATACTCAAGGTATGAAAGTTAAAATATTTAGCTGGTGGGAAGGTTTATATGGTTGGCTTGTGATTGTCATTTCGATAATGATAGCATCTGCTTTGTGTACATTTATTTTACCTTTATTTAATTTAAATTATTCAATAAAAGTTGCTCAATATACCTCTTACCAAAAACAGATAATAACAATATTCGGTATTATTCTTCTTGTGACAGCGGCTTTACTTTACCAATTTGAATACTGCTTCAAACGTAGTTTGCTTTTTATTAATTTGAATACAAACAACTCTAACTAAATTTAAGGTAGAGAGAGATGCTTATTCTCGAAAAACGTA
>CAYMZW010000201.1:0-11836 GCA_964395005.1 uncultured Rivularia sp. | reverse complement strand
AAAAAAGCCCTCATCACCGGATTAACAGGACAAGACGGTTCGTACCTCGCGGAACTACTAGCTGCAAAAGGCTACCAAGTATACGGTTTAGTTCGCCGTACTAGTACTAGCAGTTTAGAGCGTATCAGCCATCTCGGGAGTAAAGTTGAAATTGTCTCTGGCGATTTATTAGATCAGTCTTCCCTGATGGATGTTATAAACGACACCGAACCGGATGAAATTTATAATTTAGCTGCTCAAAGTTACGTTCCTCTATCATGGACGCAACCAGCTTTGACTGCGGAATATACTGCCCTTGGTGTATCGCGTTTGTTAGAGTCTATACGTCGCTGTAAGCCGGATGCAAGATTTTATCAGGCTTCGAGTAGTGAAGTTTTCGGACAACCGGATGAGTCTCCACAAACAGAGCGTACTGCTTTTCGCCCTCGAAATCCCTATGGTGTAGCGAAAGCCTATGCTCACTGGATGACTGCTAATTATCGTCAGCACTATCATCTATATGCTTGTTGCGGAATAACCTATACTCATGAATCTCCACGGAGGGGTGCGGAGTTCGTATTTCGTAAAATTACTAGCACTGCTGCAAAGATAAAGCTTGGACTTGCAAAGGAGTTAAGACTGGGTAATCTCGAAGCACGCAGGGATTGGTGCTATGCCAAAGATGCGGTAACGGCAATGTGGTTAATGTTGCAGCAAGAAAAACCCGATGATTACATTATTGCTAGCGGTGAAACTCATTCTGTAAAAGAACTTGTAGACTGTGCTTTTAGTAGTGTAGGTTTAAATTGGCAAGACTATGTTTCTGTAGATCCAGAATTTTATCGTCCAGATGAACCAGTGCAGCTAATTGGTTCTATTAATAAAATCAAAAATCAGTTAGATTGGCAACCGGAATATTCGTTTGCACAGTTAGTAGAATCGATGGTTGAATACGATTTAAAAAAGTTAACTGATAGCCAAGTTTAAGTGATATGTTACAAGTTGTTATTGATGCCACTCCAGTTGATCCTAAACCGAGTGGAGTTGGCTTTTATGTTGCGAATTTAATCTCAGCTTTACAACGATTACAAGCGCAGGATGATTTCCAATTAGGAATAGCTTTTCAACCAGGATTAAAAAAGTGGTTGTGCGGAGATTGGAGCTTTCCCGATTGTTTGCAGAAGCATCCTAATTTGCGTTTATTTCCGATGCCGGTTAGAGTTTCTAATCTCTTAATTTCTAATCATGTTAATCCAGTTACATCATATTTTGAAAAATTTTTTGGTTATCCAAATATAGTTCACGGTACCAATTATTCGGTTTATCCTTGCCATAAAAGTCGTAAGGTAATGAATTTGTACGACCTGACTTTTATTAAATATCCTCAATACACTAATTCGATTGTTGAAACCTATACTGCAAAAGTAAAGCAATGTTTGGAGTGGACTGATTTAGTATTAACTATTTCTGAAAGCTCTAAGCAAGATATTATTAAGTATTTGCAGGTAGATGAGAAAAAAGTTGTCGTTACACCTTTAGCTAGTCGTTATCATACCGATTATTTTTCAGATGTTAGGGCTGAGGAGTTAAGCAAGCAAGCTTCATATGATTTCTCTGTGCCTTATCTACTGTTTGTTAGTACTATAGAACCCAGAAAAAATATCAAAGCAATTATTTCAGCTTTTAATTATTTGAAAGAAAAGCATAAAATTCCGCATAATCTGGTTATGATTGGTCGAAAAGGATGGCATTATGAACCAATATTTGCAGCCATTGAAAAATCTCCTTGGAAAACCAATATTCATCATCTTGATTATCTCTCAGATGAATTAGTAGCTTTATTTTATGCAAAGGCAGATGCTTTTATTTATCCTTCTCACTATGAAGGATTTGGTTTACCCGTACTCGAAGCAATGACTTTAGGTACTCCTGTAGTAACTTCTAATACTTCATCCCTACCAGAGGTAGCTGGAGATGCAGCTTTATTAATTAATCCTAATGAGCCGATGCAGCTTGCTGAAGCTATTTTAAAATTAATTAGCGATTCTCAGTTGCGTCAAACATTTATCGACAAAGGTAAGGAGAGAGCTAAAACATTTTCCTGGGAAAGAACAGCCATAGAAACCTTAAAAGCATATAGAAGTATTATTTAATGAATTTTGTAAATACTTCCCAATCGAGCGATCTAATTATAAATTTATCAATTGTTTTTTCTAAACCTACAGGCATAAGTAATTATGCCCAAAACCTTTTTCCTTATTTAAAATTTCTTCAACCGACTCTATTAACTTCTCAAACATATTCTGAATTTAACTGTTATTCTGTACCAAATAATCTAACTCCCGCACAAGGTACAAAAGGACATTTAAATCGTTTAATATGGACACAATTTAAATTACCCAGAATCTACAAACAATTAAGATCAAATTTATTATTTTCTCCTATTCCCGAAGCACCTTTTAATACCAAATGCCGCTACATTGTTACTTTCCACGATGCAATTCCCCTGCGTTTTCCCAAACAGTTTTCACCGCTAACATATTACCATCGTTTGTACGTTCCTCAGATACTTAGTAAAGCAGAACATATTATCTGTAATTCTCAGGCTACAGCAAAAGATATTCATCATTTTTACAAAATTCCTCAGAGTAAAATTACTCCTATTCTTCTTGCACATAATTCTGAGTATTTTAAACCTTTAACTAACATTAAAGAAAAGGTTGTTAATCCCTATTTTATTTATTTAGGAAGACAAGATCCTTACAAAAACTTACAGCGGATAATTTCAGCATTTGCAGCTTTACCTAATAGTAATAATTATGAACTATGGTTTGTTGGCCCAAACGATCGACGCTATACACCTTTATTAAAAACACAAATAAAAGAGTTAGGTATTACCGAGCAAGTTAAGTTTCTTAATTACTTACCATTAAGCGAACTACCGAAAATTATCAATCAAGCTTTAGCATTAGTATTCCCTAGTTTGTGGGAAGGTTTTGGATTCCCGGTGTTAGAAGCAATGGCTTGTGGAACTCCGGTAATTACTTCTAATATTTCTTCATTACCAGAAGTTGCTGGAGATGCGGCAATTTTAATTAACCCTTACGATGTTAAACAACTTACTGAAGCGATGAATTTGGTTGCTACCGATGCACAATTACAAAATCGTTTATCTCAATTAGGAATAGAAAGAGCTAAACAATTTAGCTGGGAAAAAACGGGGAAAGCCACGGTAGAAATTTTATCTCGTTTTATTTGATGTTTTTTAGTAAATTTGACAAATAATTGTACATTAATCATTATAAAAACGTTAAAATCAATATGTAAGTATAATCAACTATTTTATATGAATAAATCTATAGAACTTCCTAGTGGAAAAATATTAAATATAGCTCGTTTTATAGCCCTGCTACCATCTGAAGATATTACTAATGGTAATTATCAGTTGATTTTGGAAGGGTATCCTAACCCCATTAATCTTGAATCATCGGATGTTGAGACTCTGAAAAAAATTTTAGAATTAGACAAAAAGATATCAGTATGGGACAAAGATAAGCAATTACAGAAAAACCAACGAGCCATAGAAATTTTAGGAAAACAAATAGAACATTATAAAAATATATCTGAATCCGAATCTATAGAAAGGCAAAAACTATTTGAAAGTTTTAAACAAACAATAGATTCTCAACGTGCAGACGAACAAAAATTATATTCCGATTAAGATGATAGTTTTTATTGATTCGGGTGTATTAGGAATCCTTGCGAATCCAAATAAACGGGGTGAAATTAGTGACTGCCAAGAATGGCTTTATAGGTTACTTTCACAAGGCGTATATGTTTGTTCTTCTGAAATTTGTGATTTTGAAGTTAGAAGAAGTTTGATATTAGAATCACAAAAAAAACCTAATTTAAATAGTATTTAAAATTTAGATCAACTTCGAGAAATCATTTTTTTTCTGCCAGTAACCCAAAATTATTGAGAAAAGCATCTAGTCTTTGGGCATTGGCTCGCAGTCAAGGTATCCCAACAGCAGATAATAAAAGCCTTGATATTGATATTATTATATGTAGTCACTGGCAAGAACTTAAAGAAGAATTTCCTGCACGTTATGTTGTAATTGCAACTACTAATGTCAAGCATTTAAGCCGCTTTTCTGAAGCTAACAGTTGGAGAAATATTCAGTTATAAGTTCTTTAACAACACAATTCGGCAAATTGGCAACTCAAACAAAATAAAACTATCTACAATCAACTGGAATAATCAAAAACTGACATCACGGCAGCATCTTAACCAGCTTCAAACAGGGTAGTAAGTTAACTCGTCGGTTTTTATAATTACCAGCCTTCATCATGAGTGAAGACATTGTAATCTCTTTGAAAAATGTCTCAAAGTGCTTTCAGAGATATGCTCATCCGGTAGATAGATTAAAAGAAATCTTGCTACCAGGTAAAGGTATAACCTCGCAATTTTGGGCACTACGAAACATTGATTTAGAGATAGAAAAAGGACAAACAGTAGGAATTGTTGGCAGAAATGGTTCCGGTAAAAGTACGCTGTTACAAATTATTGCAGGTACTTTAACACCAACCGCAGGGGAGGTAGTTGTCAGGGGTAGGATATCGGCACTTTTAGAGCTTGGAAGCGGTTTTAATCCCGAATTTACGGGAACGCAAAATGTATTTTTCAATGCCAGATTGTTGGGTTTAACTCAACAGGAAATTGAAAATAAATTCGATGCGATCGCCGCTTTTGCCGATATCGGTAATTTTATTGAGCAGCCGGTAAAAACTTATTCAAGTGGAATGTTTGTTCGCTTGGCTTTTGCGGTAGCGGTAAATGTTGAGCCGGAAATTTTGATTGTCGATGAAGCTTTGGCTGTGGGAGATATTGTATTCCAACATCGCTGTATGCGACGGATGCGAAGCATGATGGATAGCGGTGTAACTACGTTATTTGTCTCTCATGATTCTGGTGCGATTAAGACATTATGTAATTCGGCTGTAATGATTGATGGCGGTAAGATTTACGCTTCCGATACTCCCAACAATGTAATTATTAAATACATGAAGTTGGTGACAGAAAGCGAATTGGAATCGATTACTCCGGAAGAGAATGTTGATAATAATGCAGTTGCTCAAAGTGCCAGTGAACAAACTTCTGAAATTAAATTAGAACAAACTCGTCGAGGAAATCGTAAAGCTCTAATTGATTATATAAAATTATTTCATGAAAGCGGAGATGAAGCGAATGAAAATCCTATTTTTGGCTTTAACGAACAAGTTAAGTTACTCGTTGAAGTAAAAGTTTATCAACAGTTACAGGGCTGCATTGTCGGATTCTTTGCTTGCGATAAAAATGGAAACGAACTAATTGGTAGCAATACCATCGAAGAAAATCAACGGATTGGTAAATTAGCAGCAGGAACTAATTTACAAATTGAATTTACATTTAAATTACCATTACGCCCAAGCTCCTATAGTTTAACAGTGGCTGGCGCAGAAAACTATACAGCAATGACGTTTGATTGGATTGATAACGCCATAGTTTTTCAGGTATTGCCGCCAGATACAGGTAAACGAATTCACGCTTTGGTAGATATACCAATAAATGTCAAGGTATTACATCATAATTTTCCAACAAAACCAATAAAAGCATAATGCTATGAATTCCGACTGGGAAAAAGATTATCCTTCATTAGTCAATTTGTTAGAAACAGATTTAGACGACAACAGCAGTTTAAAGAAAATGCTGTGTTTGGTAGGAAAAAATAAGCGCGTTATTGACTTTGGCTGTGCTACAGGTTATTTTGCTCGCTTACTTACTAATAGAGGTTGTGAGGTAACAGGAGTAGAAGTTAATTCAAAAGCTGCAAAAGTTGCCAATAATTATTGTGATGAAGTGATTGTTGGCGATCTAGATTTTGTATCTTTAAACGAAATTTTATCAAATCAAATATCGAAAGAAAAATTTGATATAGCTATATTTGGCGATATTTTAGAGCATCTTCGTAATCCTTGGAAGGTATTAGAAGAAACTCGCAACATATTAAAACCTCAAGGATATGTTGTTGCTTCTATTCCTAATATAGCTCACGGAGCAATTAGACTTGCTTTATTACAAGGAAAGTTTGAATATAATTCACTTGGTATTTTAGATAATACTCATTTACGATTTTTCACCCGTAAAACAGTCGAACAATTATTTGAAGATTCGGGATATTTGATAGACGTAATAGAGCGAACCAAATTACCTATCTACTCTAATTCCGATTTGATTCCAGCTATCGATAAAAATAATTTTGATAAAAATATTACTAACAATATCGAGCAAGATGAAGATGCGGATACATTGCAATTCGTTATTAGAGGATATCCTGTTTCTTTAGAAAATAAATATGCAAATTTACGTAAACAGTATTTTGAAGTTGTTGAGCAATTAAACAATTCTAATATTGAATTAAACAATCTGCAAATAGAATATCACAGTTTAAAAGTTCAACTTCAAGCTCAAAATATAGAGTTTGAACAAAAATTATGTAAGTTACAGCAGGCTGAAACATTGCTGAAAGAAGAAAATAATAATTTGCAGCAAACTCAAAATGAATTTATAAAAGTTAAAAATCAACTCGAAGAAGCACAAATTCAGTTAAAGGAAAAACAATCAGAGCTTGAGCAAGAAAAAAATCGGTTACAGCAAGTACAGCAGCAATGGGAAGATAATCAAAATAAGTTACAGCAAGCCCACGGTGGATGGGAACATTGCCAGCAAATTATTAAAGCAATGGAAACTAGTAAATTTTGGAAATTACGTGGAGCCTGGTTTAAATTTAAACATTCTCTAGGTTTTAAAGTTGGGTAAATCAGATTCGGGAATGTCAAATCATGATTAGTCACGCAAAACAATCTCAATTAGTTATAAACCAACAACAATTAAATAATCGTCATTCTCAAATATTAGCTAATCACCAAGAATTAGAAAAAAAGTATTTTAAGCAGGATGTATTTAATCTCAAAAAACAGGTTTCTCAACCACTGCGGATAAAGAAATCGGATTTTAACTTAGAAGAAAAAAGATTATTAGTTATAGCGCGATCGCAAGCTGCTAATTTATGCAAAAGCAAGGGACATAATCCTTGGGAATTTAAATACAATCAGGCATATCAAGATTGTAAAAATCCTTGCATAACAGTAATAATTACGCTTTATAATTATTCTCAATATATTAACGAGTGTTTGGATAGTGTAGCTAATTCAAATGTTACAAAATCAGGTATTGAGGTGCTGATAGTTGATGATTGTTCAACCGATAATTCTGCAACTATTGTTGAAGATTATTTGGAAAAATATGACTTGCCAATTTGCTTGATCAAAAAGTGGTTCAATACTGGCTTAGCTGATGCCAGAAACGTTGGTTTAGAAATAGCTAATTCTCCTTATGTATTTATTTTAGATGCTGATAATTGGATTTATCCCCACTGTCTATCAATTCTTTACGAAGAGATAATATCAAATAAGGCTGCTGCTGCTTATGCCCAAATTAGCCAATTTGATAATGATACAAGAAAAGAAATCAATAGAATTTCCTGTCATGAATGGGATCTACATAAGTTAGTTAAACAGCCTTATATTGATGCTATGGCTATGTTTAATAAAGATATATTGCTAAAAATAGGAGGATATTCTACAGATTTGATTGAGTATGGTTGGTTTGGATGGGATGATTACGATCTTTGGTTAAAATTAGCCCAAGCTAACTATTCTTGTAAGTTCGTTCCTAAAGTTCTTAGTGCATATAGAGTTCATACAACTTCAATGATAAATACTACTAATAAATATGCACTTAATCTTGCTAAATATTTTTGCCATAAATTTGCCGATATTGCTCATAAATATCAAAGCTCGGAGATAATATTTGGTTTTCCTCAAGAGGAATTATATTCCGATTGTTCTTACATCCAGGAAAACGATCCAAAAGTTTTAATACAAGAATTGCAGTTTGCTCAAAATGAAATTGCAGCCATGAGATCGAGTAAGTTTTGGAAGCTGAGAAATAATTGGCTAAAGCTAAAAAGCTTTTTCGTTAAAGCTAAAAATAAATTAAAGTTATTTTAAAATATGGGATTAAACTTGAATTATAAAGTAGCAGCTTATATTACAGCCTATCAAGATATAGAAGCATTAAAAAATACTATTACGGCAATACAAAATCAGTCTTATGCTATATCTGAAATATTTATTATAGACAATTCTAACCAACAAATTATTTTTGAAAATAAAGATAAAAATATTATAGTTGAATTTCACCCTGAAAATATAGGTGTTGATGGCGGATTAAATATAGCTATAAAATGGGCTATCGAAAAAAAATATGATTTTCTTTGGCTTTTCGATCAAGATAGTCAACCAGCAGTGGATAGTTTAGAAATTTTATTAGCTAAATATCAAGAATTATCCCAAAAGTACAATATTGGCATAATTTCACCTCAAATACTTGATATTAATACCTCCCAAGAATTCCCAGGATACGTTTTTCAAGATTATAAATTTGCACCTAAAATTGGATATGCTCAAGCCAAAGATTATTATTCCTGTGATGGTGTAATAACTTCTGGTTCCCTCGTTAATTTAAACGCCGCTAAATCAGTTGGACTTCCTGAAAATAATTTATTTCTTGATGCTGTAGACTATGCTTACTGCATGAAGTTTAGACATCTCAATTACGAAATTATTGTAGTCAAAAATACAATATTACCGCATCGTCTTGGTAATTATTCTCAAGTCAAAGATCGGTTATCCAAGATAGACAATCAAATTTTTACTTTTACTTGTTCTCCCTCTCGTTATTACTATGCTTGCCGAAATCATACTTATTTTGAAACTCGTCAATCAAATAAGCGAATGTTACATCTTTGTATTGTCTATAGATTAAAATGTCTTATAGATATGATAATTAGGGTTATACGTTACGAACCCGATTTAGTTTTACTCAAAGTATGGGCTTGTACTTCTGGAACTTTTGACGGCTTTAGAGGTAAACTTGGTAAAACTTGGTTATAGCGCTACAAAAGATACTCAAGTTTTGCAAAGATTAATACCCTTAATATCATGTTCTTACTCTATTCCCTATTCCCTGCTCCCTGTTCCCTTTTTTACAACTATTTAATGCCGGATAACAAATACAGCTATAACCAAAATTGTTTTTTAAATTTTATTGCCAATTAGCAGTAAGATAAAAATTCAGGAACAGTTTATGAAAAAGCAATGAAAATCATTTCTGCTGAAATTCCTGATATTTTAATTCTTGAACCACAAATCTTTTACGATAATCGCGGTTTTTTCTTTGAGGCTTTTAATTTAAAAAAATTTACTAATAAAACGGGTATTAAAGTTAACTTTGTTCAAGATAACCATTCTTACTCAAAACAAGGTGTATTACGAGGTTTGCATTATCAAATTGAGCAACCGCAAGGAAAATTAGTCCGCGCTATTGTTGGCAGTATTTTTGATGTAGCAGTAGATATTAGAAAAAGCTCTCCTACTTTTGGTAAATGGGTGGGCTATAAAATAAGCGCCGAAAATAAGCGTCAAGTATGGATACCACCAGGTTTTGCTCATGGATTTGTGGTACTCTCTGAAGTTGCAGAAGTTATTTATAAAACTACAGATTATTACGCACCTCATGGAGAGCGTACTATTTTTTGGAATGATTCCTATTTAGCTATTGATTGGCAAATCGATCGCCCAATTGTTTCTGAAAAAGATGCAATAGGTAAATCTTTTAAGATGGCTGAAGTTTTTCCCTGATGTAGAAGAAAATGGGCGTTGCTGATTTTATGTATGAAACGGGTTGATTAGAAAACCAAAACGGTTGTAGAGACGCGATATATCGCGTCTCTACATTATGTTGGTAAGATTTTTAATTTGAGGTTTAAATTACAGCGCCAAAATCCTGCGTCCAATAAGTGTTGTAATTTATCTCCCCCGTGTCATTAGCTAAGTAATGATACCCAACTCCTATCTCTGTATAGTTGGCATTGAGAATATTTTCGCGATGTCCGGGACTATTCATCCATCCTCGGACAACTTCTTCGGCTGTAATGTGACCTGCGGCTATGTTTTCGCCTACATAAGACGATTCATAACCTGCCAATTCAGTGCGATCGCTAACTTTACTACCGTTGGAACCAGTATGACTAAAGAAATCACTCAAAGCCATGTCTTCACTATGTAGTTGAGCAGATTCGGATAAGTCAATATTTAAAGTAAGAGGCTGCAAATCGTATTGACTGCGATAAAAATTTGTCAATGTGACAACTTCTTCAATCAGAGGATTTAAGATCGGATCTACAGGTATAGATTGAGGTACGGGAGAACTTGGAACTGCACTAAGGGGTGGAGATTCGTTCAAAACTACAGTGTCGGATTCAGTATCTATCGGAATTACAGACAGACTCAAATCATAGTTAGTGCATGGTGCTTCTATTACTTCAAAAACCCTTATATAGTATTCTCCAGCTTTTAGATTATTAATATTGAGAGATTCGTTTATGTTGTTGCTGGCTGCGTTAAAAATTATCTCACCACTATTGTTCAATAATTCCACATCTACATCTGCACTCAACCCCTTGACTGATATTTCGAGATTGCTGTTAGGATTATTCAAACTCAAACTATAAAAATCATCTGTATCAGATTTACCAATAGAGTCTCTAAAAATTATTTCCCCAGAGTCTAAAGTTACAGCACGAGCGCTATCTAAGCTGTTACCAGCATAGTCGCTTTCAATAAATCCACTCGCATCAAGTCCATTATTCAAACCCTCCGTGACGAAGTGTTCGTAAGCATCCCTATAAGTAAGTACCGAATTCTGTAATTCAGGATTGTTATCTAAATAATAGTTAACGCTGAAAAATGGTGAAAAAGAATCACCACTTGCTATACCTCGATTTTTTAAATCCTTAAATAGTTCTTCGTAATTTAAATCAGCTAAGTGAGTATTACTTTCTTGGTAGAAATTTAAGTCAACAAGTGAAGAGAATTTTCGCCCTTGGCTGATACCATAATTAGCCAAATGCTCGTAAGCTTGTATGTTATTTAAATTAGCTATATCGCTATTACTAGCACGATAAAAATCTAAATCAACTAATGATGAAAATTTTAGACCATGTTCTAAACCATAGTTTTTAAAATGGAACCATGCTTGGCTATCACTCAAGCCATTCAAATCTGAATTAGCCGAGCGGTAGAAGTTAGCATCAAATAAATTGATAGGCATAGGTAATTTGGGGAACAACACAAAAAAAACACTGCAAACGTTTGCTTTCGTCAGGGTTCCTATACCACGTGGCTAAAAATCATAAAACCTGAAGTTTTATAATTTTAAGAAAAAATTAGACATTCCTTCAAGTACGAATTATACCAACATTAGCACATCAAATTTTGTCTTCTACTATAAGTAGTATTTCTAGGGAAGTAGGTGATTATTATAAAAAACCACCTATTTATAAGCGATTCACAGAATATCTAAAAATACTGATGTAAACAAATACTAAACTATTCGCTATAAAGCATAAGTATTTTTTAACTTCAATTATTTTTTAACCGTAAAATTTTAAATAATGATATAGAGAGTTACTTTTGCTTTTATATCTTTCTATATATTTGCGAGCAAAAATAATTATTTAAACCTAAAAACTTTACCTAAAGACTTGTCTATCAAATGAATTATACTATAAGAAAATTTTATTTTAATTATAAAATATCAACAATAAGAGCATTTGCTGCATTTTATATTGATCTGTAATATAGCAATCCTAAATGATTTGTGAGAAATTGATAAATCAACTGGCGGTTAAAA
>CAYMZW010000200.1:0-11874 GCA_964395005.1 uncultured Rivularia sp. | reverse complement strand
CAATACTAAATGTATTCGCGCCATTTTACTGAAAGCAAAGTAATTGCTGCTAAGAGTGAGGGACATAATTTCATAATTCATCATAAAACAGTATAAAACTGACAATTATGATTGATTACTACTTTTTGCCATTGGTTACTTGTCGGTCGGATTGGTTCTAGGTTTTAACGAGTGCTGGTCACTCTCCCTACAAACTTCTCAACCCCTTGGATACCACTCTAAACCCATCGACTTCTTTTCCGTCTTAGTTAAATGCTCTCGATTAAACCAACCGTTGTTGATTGCATCATTTAACGTAAAACCCCTTAAAGACAAGAAGTATGCTGTTCTTTGAATCAAAATTCGACGCACTTGGTTTACTGAGTACGAGAGTTTTATTTCCAAGTCGTCTTTACGATTTTCGATATTAGACGCAGCATTACAATCTGCATGAATTACCTCCCCGTCAAAGGTGAAGAATCGATCCCCTTTTCTGGTTCCCAGTAACACTGAATACCTAGAATCGACCTGCGAGGTAAACGCAGCATTAACATAAGAAAAACTTGATTTTCTTCTGGATGAAATTTCTGATAAAGATTGTTGAATGATACCTTTACACCATTCGTTCGCTCTTCTATTTCTTGATTTTTGACGTTTCTTGGCTCCGGAAGCTTTAATACTCTCGGTTAAATCTTCTACAATTGCATTACAAGTTTTATCAAACAATTGATTAGTCGCAGTCCTAATTAAATTAGTAGCTCTAATTTTCTTAAGTTGTTCTCTTTTATTCCATTTTTTCTTACCTAAATTAGCCGTAAATATTTTTAAATTCCCGGTTTTAATTGCTATTTGATAAAGCTTGTTACGCGCTCTGCCCAGGAGGTGTCTTTTATCTACTGCTTTGTTCGTAATTTTGCTTAAACCATCACCGTAAATTATTCCTTCGGAATCAACAAAAACTTCTGTTAAACCTTTATCTACTCCTAAAGCAGGCTTATCTACAGCTTGTTTTTTCTTTAATACTTTAGGGTAACAAAGTCTTACTTCTCCACTAACTTCGTCGAAGATGATTTGAAATAATCCCTTTGGAGTCGAGCGACCAACTTTAAATTTTAATTGAATTTTTTCGTATTTATTTTTTCCTATTTTATCTCCTCTAATTTCTACCTTAACAACGTTACGACTAATTCTTTTTACTGTGGCACCATTACCATTTGTACCTACACAAATTTGATTTTTTACACTTGTATATCCTCGTCGGTAGTAATCTCTTACCCAACGATGGACTAAAGGATATTGCATCCACTCTAAAGTTTTTAAAGAAGTAATTAACTCTTTTCTAAAAGAAGTATTTTCTATTGCTTTACCATCAATATCTTTTTCTGGCTTGAAATGCTTGTAGATTTTTTTGATGACAAAACTTTTAGCTGCTGATTGTGAAGCTTGAATATCTTGAATTACTCGCTCGAATGTTTTTTGATGTTGCTTGGAATCTAGTCCGTACTTGAATGCAGGGTGTCTTTTTCTAAAATCTGAATAAAGCTTGTCGGCTTTTACACCCCAGGCTTTTAAAGAGCCGTATTCAAGCCAAATATCCTTTCTTAGTTTTCCGGCACGTCGAGCCATTAACAGCGCTTTTTCTTTATCTCCTTCGAGCAAATAGCCAAACCTAGTAGTTACATATTCTTCGCTGTGATTAATTTGTTTTCTTGCCATTGGGTTGTTTTTTTTATGACCTTGCACTCACGCTTCGCTATCGACCATTAGTCCATATTATTGGTTTTTGTCGATTGTTGGAAGTGCACTCACTTGGGTGCTAACTTCAGTTGGATTTATCTATATAGTACAAGTATACTGTGTCGGTAAAATACGATATTACCGCGATTTACTACGTTATTTCCATACTAGATGGCTAGACTTATCTTGAGGATAGCTAAAATAGTTTCTGACAAAACAATTACATATTTTGTAATAAATGCATAGAAATTATTCACCCATAGGATAGAGTTAGTTGTCCTACCTTATCCAATAAACTATAAAGGTTAGTGTAAATTATGAATTGTATTTATTAAATGTTAATGCTTTCTTGTGAGCCTTCGACCTTAAGGGTCTTAGTCGTTGATGACCACGAACTGACTCGTTTAACTCTTCAGCTAGCTTTTTCTTCTCAGAAAAATATTGAAGTAGTTGGCTTGGCTAGTAATGGTAAAGAAGCGGTAGAAATGGTTCAAAACTGCTATCCAGACGTAATTGTCCTGGATTTACAAATGCCAGTCATGGATGGTTGGAGTGCTTCGTGCAAGATTAAAGATATATCCCCCGATACTCAAATCATTGCTTATTCTTCTGTGGAAGAAAAATATTTTCAGGAAACAAAAGCAATGGGTAGAGTAGATGCTTTTTGCAAGAAAGATGTGCCAACTAACGAACTTGTTGGATTAATTAAGCAGTTGGGAGAGCCAAGAACAAATTATTAACAAAGTTAATAAAGCAGAATATACTTACCTACTGCTAAGTTAATTTTAACATAAAATAAATATATATGAAGCGTCAGTAAAGCTAGAAATTAAGGCTTAATGTTGACGCACAATATTTAAACGTCATTTTTTTTTATTTCGGATTTAATTATATTTTCGAGCAAGACGATTGCGATCGCATCAAACCCCTTGTCTCAATTATTTAGACAGATAAAAAAAACCCTCACTAGCGAAGTGTAAGGGTAATTGTTTTTTGTGCCCTTTATTTAAACAAATATTTAGGGAAAAGTACGTTTGTATTCATCAAGCAATTCGTCCATTTCTTCTAAAGCCTGATTAACATCAATTCTAATCGTTCCCAAGTTCGGCTGTTCTAACAAGCTGAGTAGATATTCACGCTTGCTTTCAACTACGGCAATTCTGTCTTTTATATCCTGTATATCCATTGTTTGTAGCAATATTTAGCGAAGGTAGTACTTTCAACTTAACTCAAAAGAAGCGGTAACGAGCATTTTATATTATCAAAAGATGACTGATTTTCGGCGATAATGAAAAAATCGTTACAGTTAAATTTTAAATCAGATAATAGAGTATGCTACGCAAAATTTCTTTGGGAACTATAGGTTTAATTATTGGTGGTATTTTAACCATA
Organism: uncultured Rivularia sp.; assembly: GCA_964395005.1. GTDB lineage: Bacteria > Cyanobacteriota > Cyanobacteriia > Cyanobacteriales > Nostocaceae > Rivularia. The sequence goes on along the minus strand of CAYMZW010000200.1, from coordinate 8,766 downwards.
ATGGGCTTTGTATCTTATGCAGTCCATAATGCTACACTCAATCTAATCGGCTTTTTTTACGGCATTCCCATACTGTTGGGGGGACTCGCACTTAAAGCCAACGAACTCAAACCCGTACCTTTTGTACCTCCGACACCAGAATCTGTTGTATCGCTACGAGAGCAAAAAGCAACTGAAACTCTAAATCAAGTTCGTAAAGATATCACTAGATATCGTTATGGAATTGATGTTCATTTGGAAAAAGCTTTAAGTCATCTGGGTTTAGGTCAGTTAGATGAAGAATTACCCGAAGTTCTAGCATTGCGAGAAACGGAAATTGACGGTAATTATGCTTTAGTACTAGATTTTGATTCACCTCAAGTACCACTCGACGTTTGGGAGCAAAAACAAGAAAAAATGACTGCTTTTTTTGGCCCAGGGGTGGATGTTAAAATCGCACAGCCAGAAGAAGAACAAATCGAATTAACCTTAGTTACGACTTCTGAAACCGAGAAAAGTTAAACAGAGGCTTGTTGTTACTTTTCTAGACGTACTGCATACCACTGTAAATATTGTCCCGGCGCAAGATCCAACTCGCAGCTAGTGTCAAGTAAGTATTCTGCTTGAGCTTGAAGGGAATCAATTTTTTTTAGATCGTGCGGTAAATCTTCTTCCTTGAGTTGTTGCAAAGTCTGTTTTAGCTTTTCCAGCAACTCAGTGGAAGTGAGGAACTTTTCCGGCTGGTTAGTTTCCAGGACTACATAATCATCCTGTTGGTACATCATTGAATCTGGCATTAGATTTTTATTTATGTAAGAACGAGAAAAATACTGTTAATCAATTAATTTTAGATTTTTTTTGAGATTTTAGTTTGGTCTAATTTATAAAAAAGCCCTTCGTTTAACATTAAATCGTAAACTTAACAAAGTTCCGTAAACAAATTTAGAACTTTTTGCATATTACTAAAATATAATACGCTATTCGATTCAATCCAAAATTTAGAATTTGTAGATGCTTAGTTTGGGGGATATAATCTACACTCCCGATTTTTTGCAAAAACTTCATATTCAAGTGAAATATTTCTTAGGGGGCCGCTTAATTGCTTGATGCCTTGGTGTTACTATTGGCGATTCTAAGTGCAATACCTAATTTTTATAGAAAATTGTAATTGCGAGCAAGTATCTGGGAACTATAGATAATAAGACAATATTTCCACTACATAGTGGTTGAGTACTTACTATATCGTTAACGGGGTTCTAGCCAGATTAGATAGATATGGAAAATAGTCATCTACCAAAAGCTTTATTTATAGTAGCAACAGTGTCTGCGAAATTCGAGCAGATAATACAGAATACAGATTTTTTACTAAGGCATTGTTCCAATACAGGCTTATCTGACATTTATTTTCCGCCTTAAAGAAAAGTCCTTCATATCACCATAAAAAAGACAGTACAAGTAGTCGATTGTTTACCGATATTAAATATTATTTGCTGTCCGTTTCATTTTTTAAATAAATCTGCACGCGGACGATTTAGTTGTCGTTCACCCTATTGTCATAATGTTTCAATTGAAAATCAATTTGGAATGAATTGAAGTATTATTGACGGCAAAAAGGGTGAAGTTAAGCGCGTAATAACAAACAAAAATAAATGATGTAAAAAGTCTAGAAGTAGTCTAAATATTGACTTACTTTTAGCTTTACTACTTTAGTATTCTGTAGAACGCAACTCATGTCAGGCACAAGCCCAACTTCTTTTTCTAGTAAACCTCCATTGATTTTAGTAGCTGATGACGATAAAGCCATACGGACTCTTCTATGTGAATATATGGATTATGAAGGATATCGCGTAGTAGATGTGACTAATGGTCAGGAGTGTTTAGATGCATATATTGATCTAAAACCCGATTTGGTTCTACTAGATGCATTAATGCCAGTGATGGATGGCTTTGCCTGCTGTCAGGAATTAATGCAGATTGCTAAAAATAATTTAGCTTTAGCTTTAGCAAACTTTGATAGTGAAACCTATGCAAGCACCACCGTTATTTCCAAACTGTGGGAACGTACTCCAATACTAATGATTACAGGTTTAGACGATCCAGCATCCGTAGATCGTGCTTTCGCCTCCGGGGCTAGCGATTACGTTACCAAGCCCATTCATTGGGCAGTCTTACGTCAAAGGGTACGGCGGTTATTGCAACAAGCTCAATTACATAAACAGTTAGAAGCCGCAAACCAAGCTTTGCAGCAATTAGCCAATATGGATGGATTAACTGGGTTGGCCAATCGTCGTCGATTTGACGAGTACCTAAATACACAATGGATGAATTTAGTTGGAGAAGACAAACCACTCTCGTTAATTTTATGTGATATCGACTTTTTTAAACGTTTTAATGATAAATATGGTCATCCAGCAGGAGATTTGTGTTTGCAAAAGGTAGGTGCTGTTTTGAATAGTGCAGCACAAAAAAATCAGGATTTGGTAGCCCGTTACGGTGGTGAAGAATTTGCTGTAGTAATGCCAAATACACACGCGCCCGGTGCAGTTCACGTTGCAGCTTTGATGCAGTCGGGAGTTAGAGAGTTACAAGTCGATCATTCGGAATCTGGGGTTAGTAATTACGTAACTTTGAGTTTGGGAGTAGCAACCACCATTCCTAATTTTGAATCCTCGCCAAAGGATTTAATTCTGAGTGCGGATAAAGCTCTTTATCAAGCTAAACAAGAAGGTCGCAATCGTATAGTCCTTAAGCAAGTAAACTATTAAATAGCGGCAAAAGATATTCAAAAGTTATTTAAAAGATGTTTAACTAACTAAAGCCGACGGCGGGATTTGAACCCGCGACCTATTGATTACGAATCAATTGCTCTACCACTGAGCCACGTCGGCATAAACAATCTCGAACTATATCACAATTAAGTTCATGGTACAACCAAAACCTGAAAATAGCACTAACAAACGCAATTTAGACCCAGAACTATATGCCCGTCTCAAAGCAGAAGCAGCATCTCCTTATCGGGGATTAAGAAAGTTTGTTTATCTAGCTTTTGGTGCCTCTGGCTTAATAGGAGCATTTATTTTTGTTTTGCAGCTGTTAGCTCAGAAAACTTCTCTTGAAGTTGGCTTACCATCTTTAGCACTTCAAATTGGAGTAGTAGCTTTGATGGTTTTTCTTTGGCGTTGGGATGAGAGTCGTCAAAAAAGTTAATCAAAATCCTTCAAAAAATCTTCAGCTTTGTTACCAAAATTAACTTCTGTTAAGGAAGCTACACATTATGAAATGAAAAATTAAGAAAATATTAGGAAATAAATGGAAGCCGAGTATTTCTGGAATACTAAAAACAGTTGAAACGAGGTCAGCTTATATAAAGACCTTGAAAATACATATCTGTATTTAAAAGGGGTTATCTTATTTAAAAAACCCCAATTTTTATAAAATTGATTAAAAATAAAGCGCCAGATTAACCATTGTTAGTCTTGGCGCTTTAAATTTAAATTTGACTGGTTCGTTTTTTGGCTTATATTTGGGAGACGTTATATATAATGTCTCTACATTACGTCAGTAGACAAACAAAACCATCAAAATTAATCAAATGCACTACGCCGGTGTTTTATTGTTGAACTATTGCTGAACCGTTACCACATAAGGTGAAGGAATTGGTTGAGCTTGTCCGGCGTTAACTAATGCTTGATAAACAAAAGCCGCAACTTCTGCTCTGGTTGCTTCACGAGTTGGATTTAATTGTGTAGCTGTTGGGTAGTTAACTACAAGCCCTCTTGCGGTTGCTGCGGCAACTGGTGAAGAAGCCCAGTTAGGAATTTGAGCAACATCACTGTAAACAGAAATTACATTTGGATTGTTTGCAGTCAAACCCAAACCGTTAGCCAAGGCAACTAAAACCTGTACTCTAGGAATTTCCAATTGCGGTCTGAAGGTATTATTAGGATAACCAGCAAGGAAAGGACTTTTGGTAGCTGTTTGAATCGCATCATAAGCCCAAAAACTGCTGCTGACATCGCTGAAATTAGTTGCTTGCTGTTGAGCTTGCGGTGAAAAAGCTTTATTAATGATCGCCGCAAATTGAGCGCGGGTAACGGGTTCGTTAGGCTTAAAACTACCATCGGGGAAGCCAGCAATCACACCTTTGGAAGCTAAAGCTTCGATATAGCTTTTTGCCCAATAATTTGGTGCTACATCAATAAAAGCTGTTGCTCCTGGAGGTGCATCAACTGTTGCTGCAACAAATTCAACTTGCCCGCTTATTTTACTTTCGTCGATATCGTTACCGATCGCCAAAATCTCGATATTACGAGTGCCGTTATTTACGTCATAACGCTCGTTATTGCGAATCAAGTTACCGCCGGGTTCTTCAGCTGTTCCTAAGTTGGGTTTAGCGTTAGAAATCACAACAATACCATCGCGAGTATTGTTTTGAATAACGTTTTTACGCAGTACCGGCTGTGCTGATTTGGAGATAAAAAGTCCGTCTACGTTTTGCAAAATTTGGTTTTCGGCTATCAAAGGTGTAGATGTTCCACCGATGGCTAAACCAAATCCGGTATCTTGAAATAAATTACCGCGAATCTCTCCGGCGGCAGATCTTACTACTGAAACGCCATTACCTTTATTTTGAATAAAGATATTACCGGCAATCATCGGATTTCCCGTACCAGTAACAAAAACACCTTCACGTAAGTTGTTAGTAAAAGTACTATTTATAATTTTGGGATTTGTTGATTCTACCCATATTCCGGTACCGCGAGTAGCTGGGTTTGTGACAGTAACACCACTTATTACAGAGTTTTTACCAGCAAGAATAGTAATGTTCTGACGGGCAAATGTACGGCTAGTATATCTACCGCTTCCTGTAATTAATGTTGCCTGCCCTTTTCCTGCTTCATCTCCACGTAAAGTTACTCCTTCTTTAATTCTGAGTGGAAATTTTTCTCCTGTTTCTTTACTGTAGGTACCGGGTGCAAGTTGAATCACCGTACCTGGTTGTGCTTGTTGAAGAGCAAAACTGATGGTTTTAAATGGAGCAGCTTCGGTGGTACCACCACCCGTTTGGTTTGTGCCAGTTTGAGGATTTACATAAATTATGCTGCTAGCTACTGGAGTTTGCGCTATAAGAGTTTGAGCATTACCATGATTCGCAACGTTCGCTTTTGATTCTTCAACTAGCAGCATTGAACTACTAGAAACTACAAGTAAAGCAGCAATTGACAAAGGTAATTTAAAGTTAGTAGAGAAATTATTGCGTAAAGAAATGGGAAAGCCCTTATATTTCATCTTTTATTTAGGGGTATGATGTAGGTGCCGAGGTTAGCCTGCGTGGCATTAAATCCATGCAAAACTATACCTGATGAACAGCATATAATCAGCATAGTTCCAATACCCGTTGAAAAATTTTTTCTTGGTATCTGATTAATATTTTAAGCAAAAGTACTCCTTAATAGTTTCCCAAGTATTATTCTTTACGCTTCGATTTATATTGAGGTTTAATTTGTTACCTAATATTAAGAAACTGAATCAGGACTTACGCAACCGTAATGATAAATTAACTATTTCAACTATTTAGATCCCCCCAACCCCCCTTTAGAAAGGGGGCTTTGCGTAAGTCCTGTAAATATTGATTAACTATAAATGAATTAAGATTTGTTTAGCTTCTGTTTAAAAGCTGAAGAATAATTGTCTGATTATTCAATGGGATTAGAAAGTAAGTTTGCTAGTATTCAATGCAATAAAGCTGAGTTTAAATAAGCCTGTGTATAAGAACATTCAATTACAAAAATATTACTTAAGTAATCTTGAGTCTAACTAATACTACAAGTATTTAAAAAACTTAATAAATTATTGTAAATGTAAAGACGACGTAACTAAGTTAAAACTTTGACGAAGCTGGTTTTGATAACGCTAATAATTTTATTCGTTCCTTAAGGCTAAACATTTATTTATAAAATTTTTAGTTTCAGATGCTCTTGTAAGGTTTACGATCTGCAATAGCAAGTATTGAAGGCATATCAGTATTCAAATCTCAATTATGGGCGAAGCAAAGCGGCGTAAAGCTTCATTAGGGAACGATTACGGTCAATCACCTCGGATTTTACCCTGGGTTCCAATCACTAAAAAACAAGCGGAACAGTTTGTTAGTTGGACTACTCGCGGTGCTTGGATTGGCATTTTCTTGATGGTTGCTCTTTGGATAACGGTTCGTTTTATCGGTCCGACTTTCGGCTGGTGGAAAGTAGTATAAAAATACTATTACATCTGAGGCATCAGCAAAATAATCAAAACCGTATTGCGAGTATTTGCGATACGGTTTTTAATTGCTTAAATAGCGTTGCTGAATCCAAATTTGACAGTAATGCTAAGTAGGTGGGCACAAATAAATCCAGTTATGTAATCGTGTGAATCAACTTAAAAGCCTTGCTCCCTACTCCCTACTCCCTACTCCCTACTCCCTACTCCCTTGCCCAGCATTACGATTTTTAACGCCTACCTACTTACTTACATTCACTGTAACAAGATAAAGATTTCTGATTAAACTATTTAATTATCTTATCAATAAATCAATAATCTTTTATTTATAAATCTTCTAAAAGCTACTTACATGTTGACTTCTTTTATGTTATCGGTAACGAAATACACATTTTTATAAAGAATTAAACATGATTTAGGCGAATTGGCACCACGAGTTTGAATAAATTAGTTATCCTCAAGTTTTAGTTTAGACATACTTTTTGATTGGATGTACGACTAAAATAATTTACTGCAACCTATTATAGGGAGATTGCTAATGCTGTGAAAACAACTGAGTAACTCAAGTATTGTCCCTTAAAAGCAAAGAGATTTAAGAATTAGGGAGGTAAAAATAGAAATGTTTACTGTAATATTGGCAGCAACAAAACTAAGTAAAATTCTAATCGAGCAATTACAACCTGCTTTTATCGCAGTTTATAGCCAATGAAGATAATATTTGCCAATTTTCGGCAGTTGACTTCTACTAGATATGAGTTAATGTGATAGCGGATTTATATTGTCAGTATCTACCCTGACCTCGGCAATATAAATAAGAAGTAAAATTTAACCTATCGTGTCGGAAATTTTTAGATCGCAAAGTGAATATTATGATACGGCACGACCTGTTCAAATGAACTACCATTTCCAAGGTAGTCCTAAGTCAGATTTATTCACTTCGAGGTAATTGTAATGATTAGTTTACAATACCATTGGATGAAAAAATCTAAAAAAAATATAAAAGAGACTAAAATGATTGTGGTGTTAGGAGGATAAAAGTGTTTCTAAGATTAGCGCAGCAACACCGACAGTTCGTTCAAGACTTGGTAATGAATTTACAAGCTTTGGCGACAGTTCTAGAGAGACGTGGATACCCCGCGTCTTGCTATACGTGCGGCGACCAAATGAATAGTGGTTCATTTATGGTTAGCTTGGGAGAAAATCATCTAATTCGATTTTTAGTTTCCGATTACGGTATTACTTGGACTGAGATGCGCGACGATCGCGAATTAATGAAGTTGGAAGGTGCGGAAGCAGTGAACCAGCTACAGGAGCTTGCGAATATAGTAAAGCATCCACCAGTTGAAGCTTGTACCAGCAGCAAAACCCTTGTGAAGCGTTAGTTAATTCTTCGGAATTCATAAACTAGCTCGCTTAGCCACGGTGATGCACTCAAAGACGAAGCCTATTTTACTATATGAGGCAACGTCAAAGATGTTTTAGGTTTACAGGAAACGGAGGAATTATTAACTATCCATTTCTCTTAAACCATTACGGGGATGAAATAATGTAACAATCTGTTATTGGTTGCTGAACTTGAACAATGTTTGTATTAGTCCTGTTTAAAGCATTAGTTTTTTGCAGTCAGGGCAGTATTTTGTCAAAATAGCAGACCATAGGTTTAAAACTAATCGGTTCATTCCTTTACAACGAATTTTGTCGCAGCATATTCCTCAAAAACGTCAACGCAAGCAGTTTTGATGTGGGTTAATGTAAATCAGGCTACTAATAATTACCAAAATATTGGGTATTTAAATCAATGCCCCTAAAAACTTATAAGTATAATTACCAACTATTACAGGTAGGATAATGTATTGTGTATTCTTACCTATCAAATAAGTGACAAATTCCTTCAGCAATTTTTAAGATATATACTTCCTTAAAAGAGGAAAATATCTATGTTGGAGAAATCCTGGCAAGCCTTATGCTCAAATTGTAATATCGCTTTACCAGCGACATACAGCATATTTCATCAAAGTGAGGTACATTTGGACGGGCCTTCTCTGCCCATCCCACAATCCTGTTTGTAATTGGTGAGTGTACCTCATTCATCTGCAAACTGCTGTATTTACTGCGTTTATACCCGAAAAATTACATAAAGAAGTGGTCATATAAAGTAACTTGTGTTAATGAACATTCAATTTTGTAATTGTATTTACACAAAACTATTGTATTCTAAAATACTCTTGAGATCAAATATAACTTTTAGAGTATTTTGATTTTTTGCTATTTTTGCCTTTTATTTAATTAAGGGCAAACGAAGAAGAAATTGCATCGTTCACGAGTAATGAGTAATACCTCTGTTCTAGGTAGAGGATTCAAAAATTGAATATATTTTATTTTTTTCGTCTTCAAAGACGAGGCTTTATACCAATTTCGGGCTTTTATACTCATTACTTATTACTTATTACTCATTACTTCAGCCCGAAGGGCTTGGTAATCATCGATTGGACTCACGTTAAACTTAATATTGTTTTCTTAACTAATTAG
>CAYMZW010000199.1:0-11894 GCA_964395005.1 uncultured Rivularia sp. | reverse complement strand
GGCAACGGATGGAGTTTGGCAACGGATGGAGTTAGGCAACGGATGGAGTTAGGCAACGGATGGAGTTAGGCAACGGATGGAGTTTGGCAACGGATGGAGTTACCAATTACCAACAACTAACAACTAACAACTAACCACTAACCAAATCTAATTTTTCAAATTCTGGTTCCCCATAAATCATGTTTTGATCGATTGCGGAAAGAATTTTGTTGTTAGTTTTTTCGGATTTTATACTTTTACAAACTAATTGCGCTACGTCTGCACGATGAATTGTACCAGCAATTTTGGGGTCTTCGGTTAATATTCCGTTTCCGGTGGCTGGTTCGGATTTTAGTCCACCGGGACGAATTACTGTATAAGTTAATCCGCTGGCTATTAAGTGTTTTTCGGCTTTATCTTTTTCGATTAAAACGGGTTTGAGGGTTTCTAATGCTTGGGGAGGTATGGCGTTTGCACTGTTTCCGCTACCAATTGAAGAAACTAAAATAAATTTTTTTACGCCTGCTTTGACTGCGGCATCAATGAGATTTTTGTTACCTAAATAATCAGCCCTTTCGGTGTCTTTTGGTACTCCACCAATAGTACTAATAACTGTATCGATGGGTTCTTCTCCTATTGCTTTTTCTACATCATCTATATTTAAAGCATCTCCTAAAATGACTTTGATACCCATTGCTTCTAATTCTTGACGCTTCTCTTCGGTTCTAAAAAACGCCTTAACTTGCTGATTTTGTGCAGTCAAATAGTTAGCGATTTCTCTACCAACACCGCTACTTGCTCCAGCTAGAAGAATATAACTAGTAGTCATAGAAATTTCCTTAATTAGATAGTAGACAATATTCCACGATATTCTAAATATATCTTTTTTTGGTTTCTTTAAACTACCTAAAATTAAATCATAGGTTTCTAAATTCCCTTTGCTGTTGCCTGTTGCCTGTTCCCTATTCCCCTCAAGCCTTATTTAAAAACTATTCCTTAAAGATTAAAAAAATATAACTAGGGAAAGAGCAAAATTGAATACACGTCGCGATAGATTTGTAAATAACTGAATATTTGAATAAAAAATAGTCATCATAAATAGATGATTGTTTGTGTTTTAAGGGAAAACAGAGGGAAATAAATGAGTAACGAAGATAAACAAACTTTACCAGAAGATCCAGCTTTAGCAGAACCTGGAAAAGGTGCGCCGGGTAATAATCATAGCGCTGTACAAACAGCACAAACAACCGCAGTAAATGCACCGGATGCAGTAATTCCTTCTGCCGCTCCTACTGAAGAGAGCAAGCGAGAAGTCAAAGCTGTTGAGAAGCAAGAAGAAGGTACAATGAGTACCACAGACGGTTTTATTATCGATGAAGCGGGTAAGCTCGATAACTTTGCGGTTGAACCAAAAATGTATGTAGAAGATAAATAATTTTCAAAATCAAAATATAATTTTGATGTAGAGACGTGATATATCGCGTCTCTATATTTTTGGAATTTTTGGAATTTTTGGAATTTTTGGGATTGTTTGAAACTCCCTAGCGAAAACTTATGAATGAACAATTACAAGAATCCGAAAAGCTGCCAAAAACTGGAAGAGTTGCCGCTACATCTGTAATTTGGGGAGTTAGCGCTGGAATGCTAGCGATTTCGATTCCGCTTGTAATAGTTACAAAAACTGGTGCAATTATACCCTTAGCTACGATTATAGGAGCGGCGGTTGCCACTTTTGCTGTATGGAATCCAGATAAGAATTCTCGGGTAAAGCAATTAGAAGAGAGAATCGCTTTTTTGGAAACAATCGTGACTACAGAGGATTCAGATAAAAGCTAGAAAACCAAAAAGCTACACAACCTCTTGTATTTCGCTATAATTTATTTCCACTGTAAATAATCTTAAATTTATTCGATCGATTTGAAAAGAAATATTAGTGGTTGCGTATAAAATTAATTAAGTATGTTACCGTAATTTTTGTGCTACTGATTTTATTCGACTGCCTTTATTGTAGATAAACAAAATTTTTTTGATTTATGGCATTTTTATGTATTTTGATATATTTTACTTAATTAACGAGGAACAATTGCCTTGGTTTAATTAACGATTATTATTCACGATTGTGCCTCAAGGTATGGATGTAAATTCTATAAACTTACTAAAAGCTCAACAAACCGACTTTCTTGAGCGAATTAAAAAAACAAAGACTTATGAACTTACTTTACTTGAAAGTAATGTAAAGGGTTGTCATCGAGAGTATATGCCATTTTGGGGTGAGCCATTGGAGGTAATCTTTGAAAATGCTCGCTTGCAAGCAGAAATTATAGCCCGAAATCCACCAGCAATTCCATCCGAATATCCCGAAGATTCGGAATGGGCGATACCTTTTGAAACCTATTTTCAAAACCAAGCTGAAGATTATTTTTTACGAGAATTCATTATTAATGAGTTGATGAAAGGCTGTCTTGGTAAGTTAGTGAAAAAGATTCCCCAAGATGCTGTAGATTGCATGGATTTAGATGACGAAGGAAATCTTCGAGGTGAAAGTAAGTTTTCTTTTTCACTTGCAAATAATCCCGAAGTTAAAATTCGAGTTTGCGTTTCTGATTCGGAAAGCTTTAATAGTATCAAAAAAGGTAAAGCACGTTGGAGTGTCACTCAAGAAGATGTAAATAATTACCAGATTTTATTTTTTATATGTTTGTTTTTTCCAGGCTCTACTCAAAGGGGATATGAAAAAGAAGCTTTAATATGTGGTTTTTTACCAACAAATCAACTTGAATTCAACGGCTTACTTACTCATGTTAAACCAACTGAATTATTATATTCAGGGGGATTAAGTTGGTTTTTGAAATTGCTTAAGAATCAACAAATACCGACGGCAGTTGATGATATTAAAGAAGATAAAATAATTTCGATTTCACCAAATCATCCCTTAGAAAGCGTCATCGGTGAATGGCAATGTTCGCATACTTTAGTCGGACATATTAAAGGGATTAACTGTATTGCTTTAAACCCTCAAAATAAATATAGCTCGCAATCTTTAATAGCTAGCGGAAGTCGAGGAGAAATAAAGCTTTGGGATTTAAAGACTGGCGATTTAATCACGACTTTATCGGAATATCCTTGGCTTCGCACTGTAATTGTAGATGAAGTTAACGATTTAGCTTTTAGTCCCGATGGACAAACTTTAGCAAGTGGTGGCGCTGATTCTACTATTAAAATGTGGCATTTGGGCGCTAAAGACTTAATTGATATCATGCATAAACATAATGGCATGGTGCGCTGCATTGCCTTTACATCCGATGGTAGGTTGTTAGCAACTGGGGGTGATGATAGAAAGATTCAGTTTTGGGATATGACAGAGCGTCAAGTTATTATGACTCTTTCTTTGGAAGATACTGCGGCTCATTCCTTAATTTTCAGTCAAGATACGAAAACTTTAGTTACAGGTAGTTATCGCAAAATTAAAGTTTGGAGTGTCTCTACTAAGCAAGAAATATCTTGTTTAAATGTCGAATTACAGCATTCACTTATCGGTCATTCTCACATAGTTTCTTCCTTAGCATTGAGTAAAGATAGAAAAATTCTTGTGAGTGGAAGTAAGGATAAAACAATTAAAGTTTGGCATTTAAAAACAGGGGAATTGATAAGTACTCTCAAAGGGCATAAAGATGAAGTCTGTGCAGTTGCATTGAGTAAAGATGAGCAAATTATTGCTAGTGGAAGTGCCGATAACACGATTAAATTATGGCATTTAGAAACGGGTGAATTATTAAGTACTTTTACAGGTCATAAAGATACTGTCACTGCTTTAGTTTTTGCTGATAAAGGTAATGTTTTGGTAAGTGGAAGTTTGGATAAAACTGTTAAAATTTGGCGGAGAAGTTAAGGTTCGTAGTAAGGGCTTAAGCCCTTTCCTCTACTACAAACTATCAAAAATTTCTACAACTTCTTTAACACCATTTTCTGAACGAATTTTTTCTCCTAAAATGGCAGCTTGTTTTCGTATCGATTGATTTTCAACTGCATTTGTAATTGCTTGAGCAAGAGTATCTACTGTAAGATTTTTTCTATCGATAGTTGCTGGGCTTACACCTAATTTAGCGGCTTGATATGCCCAATATTGCTGGTCGCCAAAAAATGGGATAATAACACCAGGTACTCCAGCGCGAAAAGTTGCAGCAGTTGTACCAGCACCGCCATGATGAACTATACAAGCCATTTGCGGAAATAACCAACTGTGGGGAATGTTGTCTATTTGAAAAACTGTATCTGGTAATGAATTTTTCATGCCACCCCAACCTGATAGAAAAATTCCTCTTTGCTGGGTTTTTGCTAATGCTGCTAATGCAATTTCGGCAATATTATGCGCTTCTTCACCAGCCATGCTACCGAAACCAATATATACCGGCGGAGAACCAGATTTAAGAAATTCTACTAAGTCTGCCGGAGGAATAAAATCATCGGGTGCATCTAAAAACCAATATCCGGTAAGATGAACCCGATTTGGCCAATCTTTTGGTTTTGCTGTTACCGAAGGGCTACAGGCAACTAAATATTCTATTTTGGCATCTTCTAATTTTGTAAAAGCATTTTGTCTAATACCCGTCGGTGGTAGCTTAAGAATAGTTTTGCGAAATTGATTAACTGGTTTGCGAAAAAATTGCCAAAAAAGTAGATTGGTAAGCGTATAGCTAAATCGATTGTAAATACTTCCCAATTTTTCTAAATGTGCTGGTGTAACTGCATTGGGAAACGCTTTAGTTGGATAACTGGGCGTAAGATAGGCATAGTAAAAAGGGATACCTAATTTTTCAGCAATATCAAATCCCCAAAAAGGAAATCCTCCCCCAATAATTGCATCAGTTCCCTGACAAGCTTGCCATGAATCGATTAAAACGGTTTCCATTATAGGTTCGAGCAAATCACCCATACGACGTACAAAATCAATTGGGTTTTTAGTTTTTAACATCGCTTGCCCTTGTGCGCCTTCTATACCTTCTTTGGGATTACCGCTCATCAAAGCAAAGTCTAAACCATTACTACGAATTTCTGATTCAAAAGTAGCTTGACTGGCAATTTTGACTTTATATCCAGCTTGTTTTAAACCGATTCCTAAACCAATAAAAGGTTGAACATCTCCACGGCTACCAAGAGTAAGAATAGTGATGTGCATTACAATCAGGATTTACGTAAGTTTTAATAAATAATCAATTAGATTGTAGTGCGATCGCCATCTTAACAATGTTATCTATAACCTTTCATAGCTCGCCTTTCAAAGAGGATGTTTTGAAAGTATCCGGCGGTTAAAACCGCACGCCATTTGCTACAACGGGGCGGCAGTTCCTACAACGGAGGGAACCTCCGCAACGGACTGCCTTGGGAACCCCCGCAACGCAATGGCTCTACTACACAGACAAAGTCCCTCCGGGTTCACCACTCCCCTCGTACTGCGGGATGACGACCCACGGGGGTGGATTCACCACCTGCGTGGACTTATTAATTATTAACCCGCGCAGGCGGGTTTTGTTTGTATAGCTGCGACTTACAGTCGCCAGGTAAGGTATGAAATCTGACTTTTAATACATCCTCTAAAGAGGGGTTGGGGGGGATATAAAATTCAAGACATCGATTGTGAACTATTTATATTGTGAGAAAAACAATCATGAAAGACAAACAAACTCGTACCGTTCGTAGAGGAAGAATATTTCCCGAAATACAGTGGACGATGTAAGATTTGATATCTATATTGGTAAAATAAGCTTTGGCGGTCAAGAATACGATATTCCTGTTCATGTAGGTGAAGGTTTATCCGCAATTTTACTTGGTCGTCAGTGGCTACAAAATATGCGTTTGATTGTAGATATTTCCTCAAATGAATTAACTTTAGGAAATTAGAATACGTAATATTTGTAAATACACTATTAAATCAAACTCAACACACACTACACCTGATTTACTCACCATATAACTCCATTCCCTTTGCGTTCCTTCGCGCTTACCTTTGCGCTCCTCTGCGTTAAAAAAAAAAGACGATACACCACAAAGCGTATCGCCAATCCAAAATTAAGAATCAATAATTTAAAATTTAAATTGTAGACTGCATCAAAACAATTTCATCAGATAATATACCCGTTCTTAACCACTCTGCTAACTCTTCGGGTACTATCGCTTTCTGAAGCCTTTCCCGCAGTTTCTCACCTTCAAGAACTTCCTTTTCCAACAATTCTTCTGCTGTTTCTTCTAACAATTCCCGGTTTCGATCTAAAATACTTAAAGCAATATGATGAGCATTATCCACCATATGCTTAACTTCAGCATCAATTATTTTTGCTACTTCCGAGCTAACATTACGACGAGCATTTCCATATCCTTCGATAAATTGCTGCTGCATTTTTTCAAAGGCAATCGGCCCCAATTTATCGCTCATTCCATATATAGTAATTGCTCTTTCGGCTAATTCTGTGGTTTTCTGAATGTCGTCGGAAGCACCAGTAGATACTTTACCAAAAATAATCTCTTCTGCCGATCGCCCACCTAATAAAGTGGCAATTCGTCCGCGAATCTCGTCTTCAATCATCAAAAAGCGGTCTTCTTCTGGCATCTGAATCGTATAACCTAATGCTCCAACACCACGAGGAACTACGGATATTTTCTCTACTTTACCGGCTCCCGGCATCAAAGCACCAACTATAGCGTGCCCAACTTCATGATAAGCAACCGTCTTTTTCTCGGTTTCGTTAAGTACGCGAGAACGTTTTTCTAAACCCGCTACCAATCTTTCAATAGCTTCGTTAAAATCCGCTAAAACTACACCATCTCGATTTTGACGCGCTGCTAATAATGCAGCTTCGTTAACTAAATTCGCCAAATCTGCTCCAGCAAAACCCGGAGTGCGAGCCGCCACAATTGCCAAATCAACATCTTCAGCTAATGTAACGTTACGAGCATGAACTTTCAAAATTGCTTCTCGACCAATTTTATCAGGTCTATCTACCACAATCTGACGGTCAAAGCGTCCGGGGCGACGTAATGCAGTATCGAGTACTTCGGGACGGTTTGTTGCTGCAATAATAATTACACCAGTATTGGCATCAAAACCATCCATTTCGGTAAGCAGCTGATTTAGGGTTTGTTCCCGTTCGTCGTTTCCACCCATCATGCCATTGGCACCACCCCTAGATTTACCTAGAGCATCCAATTCATCGATAAAAACGATACATGGAGATTGCTTTTTGGCTTGCTCGAATAAATCCCTAACTCGCGCCGCACCGACACCTACAAATAGCTCGATAAATTCGGAACCGGAAATACTAAAAAATGGTACGCCAGCTTCCCCCGCGATCGCTTTGGCTAACAGCGTTTTACCCGTTCCTGGAGGCCCCACCAACAAAGCACCTTTGGGTATTTTTGCGCCCAAACGAGTATATTTCTCTGCATTCTTGAGAAAATCAACAATTTCCTCTAATTCCGTTTTCGCTTCATCAACACCAGCAACATCGCTAAACTGCACTCCAGTAGTACCTTCAGAGTAAATTCTTGCCTTGCTTTTACCAACAGTTAGCGCAGCACCGCCACCTTGACGACGCATTAAAATCCCCCAAATACCGAAGAAAATCAAAGGCGGAATCACCCAACTTAAAAGAGTACCAATCCAACCATTACGCGCAGGAGGTGGTGCGGCAAACTCTACGTTATTTTCTCGGAGAATAGACGGTAAATCCAAATCCAAAGCTACAGGAGTAGTTGTGAATACCTGCTCTTCACCATAGCTTTGCTTAAGCTGGTATTGAATGCGATCGCCACCAACAACAGCCCGCTCTACTTTACCAGCCTGCACTTGAGCGATAAACTCGCTATAGGGCGCTTGAGGAGATTCAGCCGCGAAAAAACTGGGAACGATAAAATTGAGCAATAATAGCAAAGTGAGCAAGATTAACAAGCTACCGCCAAATTGCCGCATTTTTGGTGGTTTAATTGGACTTTTATTTTTAGTGTCAACGGGCATTTTATTTCCTTATTTTCAATTGAAAAATATGACAGCAAATATTTTTCCTTAGCCCTTACAAATAGGGAAGAGGGAAAAGTAAAAAATATTATTTTTTGAAATGCGTAGCGCAGTATAAAAATACATTTGCTTACAAATTCTATTAAATAAATTTTCTGCTAAATAAATTTTCTACTGTAGATTTTTTCCTATACAATGCAAACGAATAATTATAAAGTTGTATTTTTAACAGATATTTAAGTATTGCAAAGGAAAAATAAAAATTGCTTAATTACCGATTTAAAATACAAAGAAGGTTTTAACTTTACATAATTTATTGTAGAAAATTGCCAAAAAGACTTATTAGTATCTACCCTACCTCTATATAGGTGTATAACCGTACATAAGATGAAAAATCAATTTATATTTATCCTGAAAGTCTTGTTTCTTTCTGGAGCTATTTCAGTTTTTATTAAATATTTAGCTCCAAGTTTGTCGATTCCGGAAACAGCAACCAGCGCGTTGATTATTATATTGTTACCAAACGTAATTATGGCAACTATTTTGATATTGCAGCTATCTAAGAAACAAAAAATTAATTAAAATTACTTAGGCATAAGTAGCTAATTTCAGCTAAGCTAGCAAGATTATCAGAAAATAATAGTTCACCTTGAGTCAGGAGTTTAAGCGTGAATCTCGGTCAATGGATTGGTTTAATTGCCTTATCGATTTCTCTATATATACTGTGGCAAATCAAAGAAGTATTGTTGCTCATATTTGCCGCAGTAATTTTAGCTACTACCTTAAATCGATTAGCTCGAAGGCTGCAACGCTTGGGTATAAAACGCGGTTTTGCAAAATTTTTAGCAATAACTATTTTTTTGATCGGGGTAATTGGATTTTTCTGGCTAATTGTGCCATCTTTTATAGTTCAGTTTCAGGAATTAAGTTTTCAAATTCCTAAATCTTTGCAACGCCTCAATATTTGGCTTTTGGAATTGAGGGGACAGCTTCCGAGCCAAGTTATTCCATACATACCCGATATAAATAGTCTTTTAAACCAAGCCCAGCCATTTATTAATCGCGGTTTAGAAAGTTCTTTTGCTTTGGTTTCGGGTTCTCTAGAAGTAATACTAAAAATTTTATTAGTGTTGGTTTTAACGGGGATGTTTATCGCAGATCCTTTATCTTACCGTAAATTGTTTGTCAGAATTTTTCCCTCGTTTTATCGAAGAAGAGTTGAAGGAATTTTAGATGAATGTGAAGTGTCTCTAGAAGGTTGGATAACTGGTGCTTCAATTGCGATGTTTTTGGTAGGGCTTTTAAGTGTACTTGGGTTATCAATATTACAAGTACGTTCCGCTTTAGCTTTGGGAGTTTTAGCAGGATTTTTGAATTTGATTCCTAATTTAGGTCCTACTTTGAGCGTATTTCCAGCAATGGCGATCGCGCTGTTAGATTCTCCTTGGAAACCAGTTGCTGTTTTAATTTTATACTTTTTTATTCAGCAAGCAGAAAGTAATTTTATTACGCCTATGGTTATGGCGCATCAACTTTCTTTGCTGCCAGCGGTAACGTTGATATCTCAGCTATTTTTTGTCACCTTTTTTGGCTTTCTAGGATTATTTTTAGCACTACCTTTAACCGTAGTAGCAAAAATTTGGATGCAGGAAATAGTAGTTAAAGATGTTCTAGATCAATGGAATATCAAGCCCAAAACACAGGCTGAATGCGTTATAGTCGCCGACAACGTGGAAATTAATACATCAGAAGAAAATACGACTATTGAAAACAAACAGCAAATAGTGGAAGCAAGCATTCAAGATCAAAACGTGAATATTGATTAGTTTAAAATTTTAAGGGAGTAGGGAGTAGGGAGTAGGGAGTAGGAAATAGTTAGAACAATTCATAGTAATAAATAAACTATCATATAACTTAAAATATTGTTAAACCCGAACCAGCTTAAATTGGGTTTATAAATGTTTATGAATTTCAGAAAAAGTACAGTACAAGTAAAATGATGTCAGATTAAATCCGATAGTTTAATTTATTTTAAAAGAGTAAACCCCTATTTCTAATTCTTTATTTCTAAAAGTCCGTGGTAGTTTTATAATATATTAATGTTAATGTCAATCGCTGGTTTAAATTAAGATATAGCGTGCTAACAGCTTTCATTTCAGGATTTTTATTAATAACAGTTTCCGAAATTGGCGACAAAACCTTTTTTATTGCCATGATTTTGGCAATGCAGCATTCTCGAAGAATAGTCTTTGCCGGTGCGATTTCAGCTTTAGCAGCAATGACAATGCTATCGGTAGGAGTAGGGCAAACAGTTTCTTTACTACCACAAATTTATATTCATTACGCAGAAATAGCTTTATTTATAATTTTTGGTTTTAAATTAATTTACGACTCCACTCAAATGCCAAATGAAACTTGTGATGTCGTAGTAGTAGGAGAAGCGAAAGAAGTAGTAGAAAAAGCAGAAAATAAAATTCAAGACAAACAAAATGCTTGGGCAATTTTATTAGAAGCTTTTGTATTAGTTTTCGTTGCCGAGTGGGGAGATAGAACTCAAATAGCCACCATTGCTTTAGCAGCCGAAAAAGATCCAATTGGAGTAACCATTGGAGCAATATTAGGACACGCCATTTGTGCGGTAATAGCAGTTACTTCCGGAAGAATGTTAGCCGGACAAATCACCGAACGTCAACTTACCTTTTGTGGTGGATGTCTCTTTTTAATATTCGGAATGTTCGCAGCAATTCAAGGAATTTAAGAAAATGGGAATTGGGCATGGGGCATTGGGCATTGTTGTAGAGACGTTATATATAACGTCTCCCAAGGTTTACCGAAAAAACGAACCCCTCAAAATTCTTTTATCATTCTGCTTCAGAAGCAGGTGAAGGCGAAACTTCAGGAGTAGGAGTCGGAGTAGCTGCGGCTCTTTGTCTGTTAATTTCGTCTTTGTAACGGGCTGGAGCTAAAGAATTTGCTTTTTCAAATAAAGGTTGTGCTTCTTCGGTTTTTCCTTGATCTTTTAAAACCATTGCTTTTGCTAAAAAGGGGCGAAAATCTTTGGGGTTATTTTTGATTAGTTTGTCGTAAGTTGATAAGGCTTGAGCGTATCGTTTTTCCTTCGCGTAAACGCTACCTAATAAAACTTGAACTGCTATAGTATCAACGCTGTTGGGTTCAATTTTATTTGCTTTTTCGGCTTTATCCAAACTTTCTTGCAGTAAACCGATCGCGGCTTCGGGCCGTTTTTGTTCTAACAGAAGGGCTACCATACCCTGTAAAGCCGGTAAGTCTCCGGGTTTTGTTTCTAAAACAGTACGATAAGCTTGAACGGCTCCTTCTTTGTCACCTGCTTGCTGTTTTGCTTGAGCTAATAGTACGGCGTATCTTGTTTCTTCCGGGTTAAGCTTTGATAACTTTTCTAAAGGTGTAATAATCCCTTTGATATCGCCTTGCCCTAAACTAAATAATCCTAGACGAGCTTCTAATAAACCTTGTAGTGCAATTTTGTTTTCTGGTTCTCGTTCCAAAACTTGTTCGTAACCCTTAGCAGTAAGTTCCAACTTTGTTTTTTGATCCTCAGCAGAATTGCCCGTGCCTTCTTGGGTATTGCCCGATTGTTGGGAATCATTGAAAGCCGCTATCATAGGAGCCATAGACACCCCCACAAGGGCTAAAACAGCTATTATCAATACGATTTTCACAAACCAGCGATTACGACCTTGAGACACCTTCACCGTCCTTTACTTTGAATGAAATAATCGTGTATCGAGAAATTGAAAAACAAAAAATTCTTAAAACTTTACGGAATACCGTGTGCGACTTGTGAACTTTATAACAAATACCCGCGCCTTTTTGCCGTATCTCAAATGACGACTTTAGGAGGAATAGTCTGAAATTGTAGCTATGG
>CAYMZW010000198.1:0-11896 GCA_964395005.1 uncultured Rivularia sp. | reverse complement strand
ACCCAGAATTTCATAATAGTCGCGAGCCATAAAGCAAAGGTAAAAGTTAAAATGTGGGAAACTAATATGCAGTTATGCGGAAGGCAGAAGGCAAAAAGTTAAGTTTTATTATTAATAATTGATTTTACACTTTACTCTTGATAAAAATCACCCGCAAAGATTAAAGTGCAGGTTTAAATTGAGTAAGCACAACATTCGTCTTCGTCGGTTTACGACTGACTCTCTTACAATTGTGCTACGTAGATGTGCAATAAGCAGACCAATTGCAGAAGGGCTAGCCGCACCTATTAGTGTGGAAAACCCACCATAGGATCTTTTGTGGCATTTAACCATTGTAATACCATGCATAAATAGCGCAATTTGCCGCAGGTTGAATTTAACAGCGATAACTATTAAAAGTTGGGAATGCCTGCTTTTTAGTTGCGGTTGAAGCCATTCGAGTATTAATCATATAAGCAGAAACCTTCCCCATGCTTAGTAGGAAAGGTTTTAATTTAAGGTTTTAACTTTGCGGCACTATACATATTGATTCGCGATTAATCTATAGCTTCGTAATCAGCTTGGACTGTGCTATCTTCTTCAAAATCAAAGTTGAATTGTGGTGCGAAAGCTTCTTTTGATGCTTCGCTATCTTCTGCTTGTGGAATGGGAGTACTATCGGGATTATCAGACGGTTCCGGTTCGGCTGTTTCTTCGTAGCTTCCAGTATTAACGCGACTGTACACCTCTGCACCAATAGCAAATATTGTTTGTTGAAACTCGTTCAAACATTGTTTGAATTCTGCTACGGGTATTTGTTCGTTAGCCATTGCAGCTTGTAATTGCGCTAACTTTTCATCAATAGAAGCTTTAAGCTGCTCGTCGATTAAGTCAGCATTATCTACTTTAGCCGATTCATAACTGTGTAAGAAAGTATTGGCTTGGTTTGTTAATTCGATTAATTCTAAGCGTCTTCTGTCTTGCTCAGCATAGGTTTCGGCTTCTTGACGCATTTTTTCTACTTCGTTTTGACTCAAACCACCTGTATTGGTAATCCGAATACTTTGCTCTCTACCTGTACCTTTATCTTGAGCGCCTACTTTGAGGATACCGTTAACATCAATTTCAAAAGAGACTTCAATTTGCGGTACGCCACGGGGAGCCGGAGGAATTCCATTCAAAAGGAATTTACCCAAACTTTTATTGTCCCGCGCCATCGCTCTTTCACCTTGAAGAACGTGAATTTCTACCGAGTTTTGTCCGTCAACGGCTGTAGAAAACACCTGAGATTTACTAGTAGGAATTGTAGTATTACGCTCCATAATTTTGGTGAATACTTCCCCTAAAGTTTCCAGCCCTAAGGATAAAGGAGTGACATCCAAAAGCAGTAAATTATCAACTTCGCCACCCAACACTCCAGCTTGAATGGCAGCACCTAAAGCTACAGCTTCATCAGGATTAATGGAACGATCTGGGGCTTTACCGTTAAAAAAGTTCTTTAAAGCATTCTGTACCGCTGGAATGCGAGTAGAGCCACCTACGAGAATAATCTTATCTATCATATCTGGCTTGAGGTCTGCATCTTTAAGCGACTGCATCATCGGCTCAACAATAGCCTGAATCAAATCGCTGCTGAGTTCTTCAAATTTGGAACGGCTAAGCTCCATCTCCAAATGTTTCGGCCCGGTTTCATTAGCAGTAATAAACGGTAAATTGATTGAAGTAGTAGGCATAGTAGAAAGCTCAATTTTTGCCTTTTCAGCAGCTTCCCGCAAGCGTTGCAGCGCCATCTTATCTCCAGAAAGATCGATTTTTTCTTGGTGATAAAAAACCTCCATCATCCACTGAACGATACAGTTATCAAAATCGTCTCCACCAAGATGATTGTTGCCACAAGTTGCTTTTACTTCAAATACTCCATCTCCGAGTTGCAAGATAGAAACATCAAAAGTTCCACCTCCCAAGTCAAATACAAGAATCAACTGTTCTTCATCTTGTTTATCCAAACCAAATGCTAAAGCCGCAGCAGTTGGTTCGTTGATAATTCGCATTACTTCGAGTCCAGCAATTGTTCCAGCGTCTTTAGTCGCTTGTCTTTGAGCATCCGTAAAATACGCCGGAACTGTAATTACTGCTTGAGTTACATCTTCACCCAAGAAATTTTCAGCATCCTGCTTTAACTTCTGTAAAATCATTGCCGAGATTTCTTGAGGCGTGTAATTGCGTCCGCGAATTTGGACATCAACAGTATCGTCTCTACCTTTATCACAGCTATATGGTACGCGAGCGCGTTCCTCTTGAGTATCATCCCAACGACGGCCAATAAATCGTTTAATACTGTATATAGTGTTTTCTGCATTAGTTACTGCTTGGCGCTTTGCCAGAGGACCGACTAGACGTTCGCCGCCTTTGCCAAATCCAACAATAGACGGAGTAGTACGTCCGCCTTCTGAATTTGCTATTACAAGGGGTTGCCCACCTTCCAAAACTGCGACACAACTATTGGTAGTGCCCAAGTCGATCCCAATAACTTTTCCCATAACTATCGGTATTTTTACTGATTATTTTTATAAAGCGGTGCTTTTTAACAACGATTTATGGGGAACAGTTTTCCTCAATTAAACAACGTAGTTTATAGAAAACTGTCCTTCCCTAATCGTTGATCGTAAAAAGCGCGGTGGCGGTAATCGTTGATAACTTGGGATGCGATGCTCGTCCGCCGTCCGATTAATCGTCGATCAGTTTTGGTTAGTTGAAGTGGTTACAAATCTTAAGTACTTGCTTCCCCAGACTGTGAGTCCTCCCCAGAAGTATCTTCCTTCTGAGCAGCCACCTTCACCATTGCATGACGTAGCACGCGATCGCCAAGAAAGTATCCGCGTACTAACTCTTCTAACACTGTTCCTTCCGGATATTCATCCGTAGGTTCGCGCATTACTGCTTCATGTTCGTTAGGGTCGAATTCTTGACCTTCTGGACGCATCGGCGAAACACCCAAGCGTTTGAGACAGTCTACTAGCTGCTTATAAACGCCTTGATAGCTTTTGTGAATCCCCATTTCGCCATCATTTTGGGGCTTAATTTGCGCTCGCGCTCGTTCAAAATTATCAATGATTGGTAATAATTCTGTAATCGTGTTGCGCTTCACCTGTAGTTCCAAATCATCTTTTTCTTTCAGCGTGCGTTTACGGTAATTTTCAAAATCTGCCGCAATTCGCATATATTGACTGTTACGCTCATCCAACTGCGCCTTTAATGAATTGAGTTGGGCAGAATCTGAGGCACCAGCATTACTTTGAACAGTGGTTGGGTTTGTTTCATCTTCTGCATTAACCGTAGCTGCATCTGCTGCGTTTGCTTCAATTGTGATTTGCTCGTTAACTTCGCCGTTGGAATTTGGTTGGGAAGAATCGCTGTTCATTACTTATTTACCTCTGTTTGTTCGCAGGATTTGGGATTGCTGTGTTCTAAGAAATATGATTGTTAATCCAGCCATTATTTTCCAATCATTTAGTAATACTTTATAGGGTAGTTTTCACTACCTTATAAAACAACAGCGATTAATAGTTTATTGCTGCTGGGGGAAACAAGAGATGTATTTGTGGTCTTACCAAAGTGGCATCTCCGTCATGATTATGGCAAATGGTGAAGGTATTGATGACTTTTGCAATCGGCTAATTTTTAGAAATTTCTTACCTTGAACAGGTAGGGTTTGCCTCATGCGCTTTAGTGCTACTACCGTTCTCTATTTTCAAATCCGGTGTTCCCCAAACCGGCGTTAGAAACAATTTAAAAAATTTTAACTAAGATAGGACGTTTAGATCCCCCCAACCCCCCTTAAAAAAGGGGGGCTCTATTAAGTCCTATAAGATTTCTTGGCTGAGATGAAAATTTATCCTCCCAGGTTGGGAATACTCAAATAGTACGGAATGTGGAGCATCGATCATCTTAATATATGACTTACTCGTCACAAAAAAGGCGTAGTACCGCTCTAAGCGTTAAATCGGAGTTTTCGCCTTTCGGTAATAAACTTGTTCAATCTGGGTTTGTAGATAACTCTCAGATGAAGCAAGCACTTATAGAAAGTCGCAAATCGGGCAGACCTTTAACTGAGGTTCTCGAATCGATTGCAGGGCGGCAGCTATCACCAGAGCTACTTCGCGAATATAAAAAGCAACAATTATTTGAACTAAAAATTCTCTATGGTGTCGAATCTTTAGATCCGGAAGTTAGTGAAGTCGGCACAACTTATGTAGGAGGCTTGATTGAGTCTCTTGTGCCGGTGGATATTTGTCGTCGCCATCGCTTAATTCCACTATCAAAACACGAGGATGAAAATCCGCCTTATGTTTTGGTAGCGATGGTAGATCCAGATAATCTGGAGGCTTCCGACGACTTGAACCGGGTTTTGCGTCCGCAAGGCTTCAGTTTGCAAAGAATGGTAATCACTCAAGAAGATTATCAACAGCTAATCAACCAATTTTTGGATGAA
Source organism: uncultured Rivularia sp. (assembly GCA_964395005.1). Classification (GTDB taxonomy): domain Bacteria; phylum Cyanobacteriota; class Cyanobacteriia; order Cyanobacteriales; family Nostocaceae; genus Rivularia. The sequence continues at coordinate 7,425 of CAYMZW010000198.1, read as the reverse complement.
ATGGCTGTCAAACAGAAGCATATAGAAAAAGAACAATTTACTGACATCAATCAAGATTTAGAGAATCTTGATAATCTCGATCTTGAGGATGCTCCTGACGAGGTAGAAGCCGATCTAGGTTCGGCAATGAAAGGTGCTGAGGATGCGCCAATTATTAACCTGGTAAATAGAATTCTTGCCAAAGCATTACACGAAGCGGTTTCCGATATTCACATCGAACCCCAAGAAGAAAATTTGCGTATACGCTTTCGTAAGGATGGTGTATTGCGGGAAGCTTTTGACGCATTACCAAAAAAAATCATTCCAGCAATTACAGCCCGTTTCAAAATTATTGCCAATTTAGATATAGCCGAACGTCGTCTTCCCCAAGATGGACGTATCCGGCGTTTGTTTGAAGGACGCAAAGTGGATTTTCGGGTAAATACGCTACCAAGTCGTTACGGAGAAAAAGTAGTTCTCCGAATTTTAGACAACTCCTCAACTCAATTGGGATTGGATAAATTAATTACCGACCCCGAAACATTACAAATTGTTCAGGAGATGGTCAGCCGTCCCTTTGGGTTGATTCTTGTTACCGGCCCTACGGGTTCTGGTAAAACAACGTCTCTGTATTCTGCCCTCGCCGAAAGAAATTCTCCCGATATTAATATCAGTACTGTAGAAGATCCGGTGGAATATAGTTTACCGGGGATTACTCAGGTACAGGTAATTCGGGAAAAAGGATTAGATTTTGGTACTGCCTTGCGCGCATTTTTGCGACAAGATCCCGACGTATTACTTGTGGGAGAAACCCGAGATAAAGAAACGGCGAAAACAGCTATTGAAGCAGCATTAACAGGTCACTTAGTATTAACTACCCTGCACACCAACGATGCTCCCGGTGCGATCGCCCGTCTCGGAGAAATGGGTATTGAATCTTTTATGATTTCGAGTTCCCTAATCGGAGTTCTGGCACAGCGTTTGATGCGTCGCGTATGTAGTGAATGTCGTATTGAATACACGCCAACTTCGCAAGAACTTGCACGTTATGGCTTGTCGGCATCACAAGAAGCCGAGGTAACTTTCTATAAAGCCAATACTCTGACTATAGATCAAGTCCAAGAAGCCAAAGCTAACAATACACTTTGCGAAAAATGTAACGGTATTGGCTACAAAGGACGCTCTGGTGTTTACGAAGTAATGAGAATTACCGAACGCATCCAAGCTTTAATCAACGAAGAAGCACCAACAGAACTAATTAAAGAAGCAGCGGTAGAAGAAGGAATGAAAACCCTGCTTGCTTACAGTTTAGATTTGGTGCGTCAAGGAGCTACCACTCTCGAAGAAGTAGAGCGAGTAACCTTTACCGATACAGGTTTGGAAGCAGAGTTAAAAGCTAAACGCAAGAGTGGTTTAACTTGTCGAAATTGCGAAGCTCAATTGCAGCCAGAATGGTTGGATTGTCCTTACTGCATGACATCGAGATTTCAAGACTAAGGAATAAAAGTTAGGAGTTATGAGTTATGAGTTAAGAATTAAGAATTTTTAATAATTAACGACTAACAACTATCAACTATCAAATATCAAACAAAAAATAAAAGGTGTAGAAAAATGGAAATGATGATCGAAGATTTGATGGAACAAATGATTGAAATGGGAGGTTCGGATATGCATTTATCCGCTGGTTTACCTCCTTATTTTCGTATCAGCGGTAAGTTAACACCTATTGGAGAAGAAGCTTTAAGCGCAGATCAATGTCAGAGACTAATTTTTAGTATGTTGAATAACTCCCAACGTAAAATACTCGAACAAAATTGGGAGTTGGATTGTTCTTACGGTGTTAAAGGATTAGCGCGTTTCCGTGTAAACGTTTACAAAGAACGCGGTACTTACGCTGCTTGTTTGAGAGCATTAAGTTCCAAAATTCCTAACTTTGATAAATTGGGTTTACCAGATGTTGTTAGAGAAATGTGCGATAAACCCAAAGGAATGATATTAGTAACTGGTCCCACTGGTTCTGGTAAAACAACAACTTTGGCGGCAATGATTGACTTAATTAACCGTACAAAATCAGAACATATTCTAACAATTGAAGATCCAATTGAATTTGTTTACGAGCCAGTTAAAAGTCTCGTTCACCAACGTCAACTGGGTGAAGATACAAAGAGTTTTGCAAATGCTTTGAAAGGTTCTTTGCGTGAAGATCCAGATATTATCTTAATTGGAGAAATGCGGGACTTAGACACAATATCTCTAGCAATTTCCGCAGCAGAAACAGGTCACTTGGTATTTGGTACTTTGCACACCTCTTCAGCAGCACAAACTGTTGATAGAATCATTGATGTTTTCCCTGCTGACAGACAAACTCAGGTGCGGGTACAGTTATCTAACTCTTTAGTAGCAGTATTTAGCCAAACCTTAGTACCCAAGAAAAACCCCAAACCCGATGAATTTGGTCGAGTCATGGCTCAAGAAATCATGATTATTACTCCTGCTATTTCCAACATGATTCGTGAAGGAAAAACGGCTCAAATTTATTCATCAATTCAAACTGGGGCGAAAGTAGGAATGCAAACTTTAGAGAAAGTTCTCGCCGATTATGTCAAAGCAGGAACCATCTCTTTTGAAGCCGCAATGTCAAAAACTTCCAAGCCAGATGAAATTCAACGTTTAATTGGTTCTGCACCAACTGGAGCAGCTAATGGTAAAGCTAAAGCTGGTGTGAGACGTTAGTTTTCAACGAACTTACTAGTAGTTAGTTATCAGTTTTTTAATAGCTAACTACTAAGTATTTTTATCTCACAAAGTAGACTTCTAATTTTTTTATTTTTTTTGAATTTAAACTATATAAATCATGCCAACTTTTGTTGCTAGCGTTCGCGATTCACAAGGGAAATCAAAACAAGAAAAAATTGTTGCAGACTCAATGGCAAATGCTCGCAGTGAGTTGAGACAAAAAGGTTTTGTAATCCAGGATTTAAAAGAATTTAAAGGTTTCGATATCGGCGAAGCTCTCGATTTAACAAAACTGCAAAATAAGCTTGTTAAAGTTGAAGTGAAAGATAAAGCTATTTTTTCCCGTCAGTTTGCTGCTTTGACGAATGCAGGGGTTGCTATTGTCAGAAGTTTGGGAGTACTTTCCGAGCAATGCGGCAATCCAAAGTTAAAAGATGCACTATTAGATATTAGTAGTGAAGTACAAAATGGTGTTAATCTATCCGATGCAATGCGAAAGCATCCCCAATGTTTTGATGGCTTGTATGTCAGCATGATTCAAGCTGGTGAAGTTGGGGGTGTTTTGGATGAAGTTCTTAATCGTTTAGCAAAATTATTAGAAGATACGGCTCGACTACAAAACCAAATCAAATCGGCTATGTCTTATCCGACTGTTGTGGGTGCTTTGGCAGTAATTATTTTTCTGGCAATGACTATTTTTCTGATTCCAATTTTTGCCAATATATTCAAAGATTTAGGAACAGAATTACCAGCTTTAACGCAGTTTATGCTGTGGATAAGTGGTGTGCTTACAAGCTGGAGGCTTTTTGTTCTTATTGGTATTGTTGTCGGAGCAAAAGTAGCTTTTGATATGTACTATAAAACACCTGTAGGCACATTAAATATCGATGCTATTTCTTTAAAACTACCTTTATTTGGTGACTTAATTCAAAAATCAGCTATCGCTCGGTTTAGCCGTACTTTTGGTTCTTTAACTCGTTCCGGAGTACCAATTTTAACCTCTTTAGAAATTGTCCGAGATACATCAGGAAACCAGGTAATTGCTAACGCTATTGATTCTGCAAGAAACGAAGTACAGCAAGGGGGAATGATTAGTTTCGCTTTGCAAAAAGAAAATTGCTTTCCTCCTATGGCAATTCAAATGATGAGTATTGGAGAAGAAACGGGAGAATTAGATGGGATGTTGATGAAAGTTGCCGACTTTTATGAAGATGAAGTTGAACAAGCGGTAAAAGCTATGACTAGTGTTTTAGAACCAGTAATGATTGTAGTTATTGGTGGTATGGTTGCCGTAATTTTGCTGTCAATGTACTTACCAATGTTCGCAGTATTTGAAGAATTAGGCTAAACAGTCAACAGTGAACAGTTATCAGTGAACAGCTAACTGTTAATTGATAGCTATCAAAGCTTAAAAATCATAATTCCTAACTCCTCACTCCTAACTCCTAATTCCTAACTCAATAACAGACGTAGCAGTGCTACGTCTCTACACTTCTAACTCCTAACTTACTTTATGCCTGTACAAAAATCACAATACGAAATCAGTTTGGCGGAGTATAGCGATCGCTCTGCTGCTGTTGCTCTCTTAAAGCAGCATCGCCCTTATTTGGAAATGATTCCTAGCTTACGTCGCCCAGACGAAAGTCTTGTCACAATTCCTCTACCAATTATCCGCATTCGTAAGACTGAGTCATATTTGCCTTGTACAACTTGTCTGCCCTGCGATTTAGCAATATTAATGTGCGATCCAGAATGGAAAATTAAAACGGGGATTGAAATTCTTGTGTTTATTCATCGCCCTGATGAGGATTTTTCTGACTTGCTAAAACGATGGCGACAAACTCAAGTTTGGTTAGATAAAGATTACGAGTGGTTTATGCCTCCTCGTTACAGTCATATTTTGAATGAAGGAACTAATTCTATATATCCTTTGTTCGTAGTTTTTCCTGAAACTTCAGAATTAATTAAACGCGGTTTACTTGCTTCTGAGATTCCTTTTGTTGTTCAAACTTCAGAATTGTTTGTTAATGAGGAAATTAAAGATGAACTTCAATTAGGCAATTGATAATTATTAACACCGCTTATTTTCAAAGAAAATGGAAATATATAGACGTAATGTCACGTTGACGGCAGCGACAACACATGATATGTATTGTTTTATAAAAAATTTGAGATAAATATTTTTAAACTCCAATTTCTTGCCAACTTTACAGATACACATCTATCGCGATCGCGATATTGATAACTGTTTTTCTTAATTTCTGCTTTAATTTTATTATTATTCCTATATCTTGAGATATATACCAACTCTATACCTTGAGAGATAATTATCAAAAGCTGCTTAATATTCAGCTTGACTTATGTACTCCATTAAGAGAAACTTACATATAATTGATGTACACACTATTTCAAATAATAATTTTTGTAACAATTTTAAATAAAAATATTTCAGGGGATAGAAAATTAGTTAATTAATGACTAAATTTCTCGTTAAGGAAAAATGTTGCGATTTTGGGTAGGGTTTTAAATCTTGCTTTAACGCAGCATATCGAAAATTCAATCAACATGGTTGGTCAAAAGTATGGAGACGTTAGAATTTATAATTTATCCAGACGGTAGAGTACAAGAGAAAGTCACTGGAATAGTTGGTAATTCCTGTGCTGAAGTAACTGCTGCTATTGAAGCGGAGTTAGGGATTGTACTTAGTATCGAGCCAACCTCAGAATATTTCAGCGCCAAAGTTTTTTCTCAGAATGATGTTGCGAATACTCAAGCAACATTTAGTAATTGGTAGTTTTCAACCCGCTAAATCGTTTTATCTTACTGCTAACAACCTATTATGTCACATTTTAGCCAAATTAAGACTCAGATTCGTAACATTGAATCTTTGAAGAAAGCTCTTACCGATTTAGGTGTAGCTTGGAAAGGTGGTTCCCATTCTTTACGCGGCTATCAAGGTATTACTCATACTGCTGAAATTGCCATCGAGCAAGATAATGGCTATGATATCGGCTTTAAGTGGAATGGAAAAGAATACGAATTAGTAGCTGATTTACAATATTGGGCACAAAATCTTTCTGTAGAAGGGTTTTTACGTCAAGTTACACAGCGTTATGCTTATCGCACCGTAGTAGAAGAAACTGCAAAAGCTGGCTTTCAAGTTAGCGAACAGAAGCAGAATCAAGATGGTTCAATTCGCTTAGTAGTACAGCGCTGGAGTGCGTAATGTCTGATTTTTTGCCGCCGATTGATGAACAAAATAATCGTTCTGGTTCGGAACCGGAATTGGGGGGTTTTTTACGAGAAGACTCTCTACGTTCTGGTTTGGAACCGGAATTAGGCGGTGTGCTGCGTGAAAAGGGCGTGTATGTCGATGAGATTACTTGTATTGGGTGCAAGCACTGTTCCCATGTTGCTCGTAACACTTTCTATATAGAATCGGATTATGGGCGTGCGCGGGTTATGCGTCAAGACGGGGATTCAGAAGAAGTAATCCAAGAAGCGATTGATACTTGTCCTGTAGATTGCATTCACTGGCTTGATTATAGGTCACTGAGAAAGTTTGAAGAAGAGCGTAAATATCAGGTGATTCCGGTAGTTGGTTATCCACTCGATCCGGCAGTAGTCGCGACTCAAGCTCGTCGAAGAAAGCAAAAATTGAAAAAGAAAAAGCCTCGTAAGTCTTAGAATTTAAAATTTTTATTTATTGATAAAGGGTTGCTACTGCAACCTTTTATTTTTGTAAATTAACGGTAATTAACGGTAATTAAACCTAAATAAATTGGATCGATGTTGAAATTGTAATTGAGACAAGCCAATAGGGAACTCTTAACTGAAGAAGAAGACGATATTATTTATAATCGGCTTTGAAATTAATAATCCTTATATGCTAAGTGTTTGAGAATGTCTTACCTATGTTTACCGCATTAGTGGTTAAGCAAATTAATTTTGATTGACGTAACATTCCTAGTTAAAGCGCCTTATTCTTTAATAAGAGTTTTTAAGCAAAGAAATTTTTCTATTCCCTATTCCCTGTTCCCTATTCCCTATTCCCTATTCCCTATTCCCTATTTACATATCTTTAAGCAAACACCAATAGAAAAACTAGGTTTACGTAGTCAAGTATTAAACATTGCCATACTTAACGGAGAATAAACCTAGTTTCTTGATTTTTAAGCTGACCTATTTAACAAAATGCAGGTTTATCAGTTTTAAAGGTACTTTTCCAAAGTATTAGCTAAAGTGGTTTTGGGAACCGCTCCAACAACCATATCAACTTTTTGCCCACCTTTAAAAATCATCAGCGTAGGAATACTGCGGATACCGTATTGAGAAGCAACATTAGGATTTTCGTCTGTGTTAACTTTTACAACTTTAATTTGGCCCTCGTATTGTGAGGAAATTTCATCTACAACGGGGGCTACCATGCGACATGGTCCACACCAGGGTGCCCAAAAGTCAACTAACACAGGGACTTCGCTATCGAGTACTTCCTGCTTAAAACTGGAGTCTGTAACTTGTGTGGCTGATGACATGCCTTAAAACCTTATAATTCAGATGTTTTTGATTTTTGTGAAATTTTACCACAGCAAAAACCACAGAAGAATGCATTTGGAATATACATTTACAAAGTAGCGCGAAAATCTATTTCAACGCATAAGGAACCGCCCGAACAATAGTCCGGGCGGAGTGTGGTGTGAGGAGTGAACG
>CAYMZW010000197.1:0-11943 GCA_964395005.1 uncultured Rivularia sp. | reverse complement strand
ACTCCCAACTCCTAACTCCCAACTCCTAACTCCCTACTCCCTACTCCCTACTCCCTACTCCCTCTAAGATCAAAAACTCCGACTTCTAGATAAATTAAGCTAGAAATCGGAGTATTACGAACTATTCTTTTTTAGTTTTCTATTTAGTTGCTTAATAGCCAAGCTTACGGGCAATATCAATTTTCTCAGCTATTATTTTTTACGAATTGATTACTTACAACAGTGACTAAATTTAATCCCAATCTGGAATATCTAAATCTTCTCCACCAACACCAATTCCAGTATGGAATATTTCGGCATCAGCGATATTCATATCTTCCATCGATGCTTCGTATACGTTGGAGTCGTAAATCTTAGCGCTGGCTAAATTAGCATCATTCAAGTTAGCTTGCTTGAAATTGACGTTGGTTAAAAACGCCGAAGTTAATTTGGCATCTTTTAAATTAGCCCGAGTCAAATCAGCACCTTCAAGATTGGCGTGTTCGAGATTTGCTCCCTGAAGATTTGCTCCTCTTAAATCAGCACCTATCAAATGCGAGCCGCGAAGATTTGCTCCTGACAAATCACAAGCGACACATTCCCCAGTTTTTAGTAGCTTTTGTACGTGCTGTGGATTTTCAGCTTTTACCGAGCTAGCGAAAAACAGGGGAGCTACTATAGTCAAAGCGGCCAAAAGTTTTTTAATCATAAAATTTCCCCTTTTGCAGTCGAATATCTTCCGTTCTTTTCCTCACGTATCTATTATCTCACTAAATCCTTGAAGTATAAGAATTAACGCTAAACCTTCATAGTGAGAACCACTTTCATCTTAGTTAATAAGTAAGAAAATGAATGACCAAACTACATATTAGCAAGCTTTTTGGCTATTTCCGTATTTGGAAAGTGTTGGTTCCTTGATGTAAATTCTTATTAATTGTGACGAAATGATAATATAATTTAATATTATTTGTTTGCAAAATTATTAGAGGATGTTTTAAAAGTCGGATTTAATACCTTATCTGGCGACTGTAAGTCGCACGCCATTTGCTCATGGGGGAAACCCCCAAGACCGCAATGGCTTGGCTACACAAACAAAACCCACCTGCGTGGGTTAAAATTCTACTAGTCTACGCAGGTGGACTTTGCCTATGTAGTAGCGGTAATAAAGCGCCGGATACTTTTAAAACATCCTCTTAGATCGGGCTTTACTTATCGCTTATTTACGTTAATAAAGGTATGAATAAATTTTCTTAGCTGCTATAAGCTTAGAAATTTATCAACTCAACTATTAAATTAATCAAATCGGAGCGGCGGGATTTGAACCCACGACCTCCACTACCCCAAAGTGGCACGCTACCAAGCTGCGCTACGCCCCGTAAATCGGACTTTATCTAAATTTTCAATAATGGATTTTAAATTTTTCTTTATGAAAACATTAAATCCAGGGGTTTTGACTTTAGTATATTAGCACAAAATTTAAACGAAACAAATATTTTATTTGAATTACTTGTTTTAAGCGAGTAAGGAGAGGGGGAAGAGTGGGAAAATCAAAAAATATTGAGCGACGCTGCGGCTTGGATTAAATCTGGAATGGCAGCATAATCCCATTTACCTTCCACGCAACGTCCAGAATTAAGGATAAAACGTAAACTATAGGCGTGATGATAGCCTTCTACTTCCATCCAAATTAAATTAGTTTCAGCTTCACAAGCGATTTTCTCTTCATCCATCAACTCCGAAGCCATTTGCTCCATAGTCTCTGAAAGCTGCGTTAATAGCCGACAAAAATCATTTAACTCAGCTTCCGTTAATTCCACAGCCCAATCATCCGTACCTATTAAGCCTTTGAATTCTGTTGCTGCGGGATTAAAGCCGATACGCCAACCATTTCCTTTTTTTAATACGCGCATAGGGGAATGGGGAGTAGGGAGTAGGGAGTAGGGAGTTGGGAGTTGGGAGTAGGGAGTTGGGAGTTGGGAGTTGGGAGTTGGGAGTTGGGAGTTGAGAATCTATATGTAGTGGGAGCCGGAAAGCTTCCTGGTTTTTTAACAATTACCGATGCCCAATCCTCAATCCCCAATTCCCAATCCCGGTTAACTGTAATTACATTTCGCCGATGATTTCAGGCTGAGTTAATTCGTCGGACATTTCAATAATTGAACGTAATACGGGCTTCATTAATACGTCTTCGGTATTGTCGAAATCTTCGTAGCGACGACGTTTGGCGCGGTTTGCAACTTGAACTGTAATCCGGTAACGATTGGATGCCGCACTGATTAAGTCTTCTGCACGATGCATGATTTGAGATTGAGTTGTCTCGAATTTAGAACGCCTTAGCATAAATTACCAGTTCAAAGGATCAGTTATTAGTTTAACAAGATAGATGGGGGGATGGGGAGATGGGGAGATGGTAAGCCACTGCGGCGTGCACGGAGGAACACGACCGTTGTAGCAAGTGGCGCAACCCGAAGGGGGGATGGGGAGACAAGGGGATGGGGAGAGAATAATTACCAATTCCCAATCCCCAATGCCCAATGCCCAATCCCCTATTCCCACTTCTTTACTTTCTTTTAAAAATGATCATTTCGGTTCCAACTACTGGATTGCGAGCGATTAATTTACCTTGTAAATCGGTTATTTCTAAATGTGTAAAATCTAGTTCTTGGGAGCGCTGTAAGATTTCGGCGGCTAGGTTATTTTGTTGTTTTGTTTCTAAGCTGTACCAATAGCTATTAATTTTAATTGTCAGATTGCTGTTGAGAAAATTAGCTTGAATTGATTCTATAATTTCTGAAAAAGTGCGATCTGAATTTGAATCTTTTAAGTTAAGGCTGATTTCACCAACTTGTTTTTGAATTGCTGCGATTAAGGTTTCTTCTGGTGTTAGTGGTATAGGTTTTTCTTGTGCTGGAGTTTTAATTTCTTCCTCTAATACGGTTTCTTCTTGAGCAGAAGTTTGTTGTGTTAAAGGAGGAATTTCTACTTCTGGCTCGGATATAGTTTCTTGAGTGGGTAAAGGAGTTTCTTCTATTACAGATGGAATTTCTTGCTGTTGCTCGGATTCAGTTTTTTGAATGGGTAAAGGAGTTTCTTCTATTACAGATGGAATTTTAGCTGGCTCGGATGCAGTTTCTTCTAATGGTACAGAAACTATTTCTTTTTCTGAAACTATAGATTCTGGTTCGGTAGTAGATACTATTTCTGGAATTTCAGTGTTTGGGGAAACGGTTGCTATTTCCGATGGCTTGCGATCGAATACGTTAGAGGTTATCAGAAATATGATTACGAATAATCCACCGATAATTCCACTCAAAGCTGTATCTGACAACTTTGCTGAAAATTGTACTGGTATGATAAGCCGAATTTTTCTTAATATACCAGTCCAAAGCTGCTGAATCTTTTGTAAAAAACCTGTTTTCTCTTGGATACCTGGAAAAGGTTTGGTTTCTAAATTTTCTGCTGTACTTTCTAATGCGTTACTGGTACTTCGTAAAATTTTAACTAACGATGCTTTCCAAAATGGCAGTTTTTCTGGGGATGGTGGCTTTATATTTTGATTTTCTTGTGACATGGAATTCTAAGATACGGCTTGTCTAGTTTGAATAGAGTATAAATTTGGATACAATTTTTGAATCGCAGCTTTAATTTATCATTGAATTATATTTTTTAGAGTTTTTCTCGGCTTATTTGTAATTTAAATACAATATTACTTGTATCGCTATTATTTGTCTTCTAAATTACAATTATAAAACTGTTTTTAAGAATAAGTTATTTCCTCTTAACCAGAATTATTTTACTTATTTTTTTAAGTTAATATCAGTTTTGTAGAACACGGTTTTCGCGCCAATAGAAAGAAATTCAAGCTATCTTTATTAATAACTACTTATTTATTTTAGTACATAATTCTAAGTATTTAAACTTAATTCTAAGCATGAAAATTAAGCGTATTGAGATGAACTCTTTTCGCGGAATTGGCGATATGACGCTGGAATTCCAAGAAAAGGAACCGAATGTAATTATTGGTATTAACGGTGTCGGTAAATCTAGTATTCTTGAATGCATTGCAATTCTATTATCTCGCTATACAAAACCAGTTCAATATCCCACAACTTCGGGAAGATTGTTTCAAGAAGCGGATATTTCTACTGGAAGTGAAGAAACTACCAATGAAATTACTGTTTCAACTGATAAAGGTGAGGTAACTTGGTGTCTTTCCAAACAAAGAAAAAAGCGTAGCAAAACCGCTGGTAGCGATCTAAGCGAGTTACGCAATTTTATTGAAGAAACCCACGAAAATTTAAATAAGAATCCTGAATTCAATTTACCTGTTATCGTTCATTATGGCGTAAATCGCGCCGTATTAGAAATTCCTTTAAGAGGTCGTAAAAAGAATTCTAACGAACGGGCAAGCGCTTACGAACAATCGTTAGACAGCGTACAAATTAACTTTAATAGCTTCTTCCAATGGTTTAGAAAACTGGAAGATTTAGAAAACGAACAAAGACTTGATGATTCTAATTTTGTTAACCATCAATTAGAAGCAGTCAGACAAGCTATTTATTCTTTGATTACAGGTTTATCTAATTTAAGAATCCGTCGATCGCCATTAAGAATGACGGTGAAAAAACAGGATAGAGAACTCAATGTTAATCAGCTATCTGATGGAGAAAAATGTTTGCTGGCAATGGTGGGAGACTTAGCCAGAAGATTGGCGATCGCCAATCCTGGACTTGAAGATCCATTGTTAGGTGATGGTATCGTTTTAATCGACGAAGTTGAGTTGCATTTACACCCTAGATGGCAACGAGATATTATTCCAGCGTTGAAGAAAACGTTTCCTAACTGTCAGTTTATTGTTACTACTCATTCACCTCAAGTAATTAGTCACGTTCGTGCTGAAGGTGTGTTCATTTTAGAAAGAGATGAGAACAAAGGACTGATTATTATGAGTCCTGAAGGTTCCTACGGAAGAGATAGTAATAGCATCTTAGAAGACTTAATGGAAGTTCCCGAAAGACCTCAAAAAATTAAAGATAGCTTACAGCAGCTATTTAGATTTATTGACGACGGAAACTTAGAAGGTGCTAAAGAATTACGCGAAGAATTAGCATCAGAAATTGGCGACGACGAACCCGAATTTGTGCGAGCGGATGTATTAATTCGACGTAAGGAAATTCTCAAAAAATGAAACATATAGAAAAATGTTCGGAGCCAAAAAGCTTAACTGCTTATAACAAGAAAGTAGGAGCAAATACCAAATGGAAATCCTTTAATAAAAACGTTAAAAACGACGTTTACCAATCAATACTTCACGAACAAGGATACATTTGCTGTTACTGCGGAATTCGGATTAGTCGCAGAAAATGTCATATCGAACATTACCGACCAAAAAGTAAGTATACTCATCTAACATTTACTTACAGCAACTTAATTTCATCTTGTCAGGGAGAAGACGAACAAAGACCAACAAAACCCGTACATTGCGGACATAAAAAAGGCGGTTGGTTCGACGAAGAATTGATGATTTCGCCTTTAGATCCTAATTGCAGTAAATATTTTAAATACACTGGTGCGGGGGAAATTTTACCTACAGAAGATTCAGAATATCAAGAAGCAGCAGAAACTACTATTAAAATGCTGGCGCTAGATATTAATAAGTTGAAGAAAATGCGCCGAAAAGCAATTGAAGGGATTATACAAGCAACACAAGGGTTAACAGAAGAAGAGATTAAGGAACTAGCCGAAGCTTGGTTAGAGAGAGATAGCAGCGAAAAATATGAACCCTTTTGGGCGACTATTGATTATACGATGAGAGAGTTTTATTAGGTTTATTTGGTGTTATTACCATAAATTCAGAGACGCGATGTATCGCGTCTCTACATTACAATCCAAACTGCCGAAACACTTCACTCGCTGCCCGATGTAATAATGAATGCCGCCACACCAAAGATTTCATATCATCTGCATAACCGCCACCGATAACGCAAGCAACGGGATAACCGGCGGCAACGCAAGTACTCAAAACCTGCATTTCTCGGCGGTAAATTCCCGTATCTGTTAAAGCCAATTTGCCCAATTTATCGCCGATATGCGGATCGACACCGGCATCATACAATACTAAATCTGGTTTTACGTTTGCGAGTAAATCCGATAAATATTTTGCTAAAGTTTGTAAATATGCGTCATCTTCCATGCCTTCGGGAAGAGGTATGTCTAAATCGCTATTTTGTTTTCTACCGGGAAAGTTGACTTCGCAATGCATCGAAAAGGTGAAAACGCTGTCGTCATCTTGAAAAATAAAAGCTGTACCGTCACCTTGATGCACATCTAAATCAACGATGAGGATTTTTTGAGCCAGGTTGAGTTTTTGGATGACACGAGTTGCGATCGCGAAATCATTGAAAATACAAAAACCAGAGCCGTAACTGGGGAAAGCATGATGGGTTCCCCCTGCGGTATTGCAAGCCAAACCTTTACTTAAAGCTAATTTCGCCGCCAAAATTGTACCACCAACCGCCGTACAGGTACGATTAACTAATTGCGGACTCCAAGGTAAACCGATGCGTCGTTGTGCTTTTGTATCAAGGGTTCCGTTTAAATAACCATTCACAAATTCTTGGGTGTGGATTAATTCGATAGTTTCTCGATTTGGTTTTTGGGGAGCGTGGAATTGGTTTAAATCTGCGACTCCATCAGATAAAAGTAATTCATAAAGTAAACGAAACTTCGGCATCGGGAAACGATGAGCATCTGGTAAAGGGGTAACGTAATCTGGATGGTAGATGATTGGTAAAGACATAAAAAAGTTAGGAGTTAGGAGTTAGGAGTTAAGAATTATGAGTAGCAAGTAATTAAAGAATATTACCAATTACCAACTACCTATGCCCCATGCCCAATCCCCCATGCCCCATTACCAATTACCCAATTAAGAGTAGATTAACCTTTGGGCTGTACTTGAGTTTATCGTGATAATCTATTCCAAAATATAGAATGCAAGATTATCATGACGATAGAATCAATTCAACCGCTTATCGCTCCAATTCTATTTGTCCTTATTGGCTTAATCTCTGGAATAATAGCAGAAAAGATTATCTTCAGTCGATTAAAGAGCGTTGCCGATCGTAAGCATATACCGGGAAGCGATATTATCTTCAATTCGTTACGACGTATCCCTTTTACTTGGTTTGTACTTGCTGGTTTTTTCGGAGCAATTTTAAGTTATTCGCTTAAACAAGATGTTACCACTGCGCTACAAAAGATTGTTATTGCAATTTTTCTATTCACCGTAACATTAGTTTTAGCTCGTCTCGCTGCTGGTTTTGTTAGTCTATTTATGCAGCGTACCGAAGGGGTTTCTACATCGCTAATTTCTAATCTTGTCAAAACTATTGTTTTTGTTCTAGGTTCGTTAATTATATTTCAAACTATTGGAATCGAAATTACACCGATTATTACAACATTAGGTATTGGTGGTTTAGCCGTTGGTTTAGCATTACAAGATACTTTAGCAAACTTATTTTCTGGTTTTTATCTAATTCTTTCCAAGCAAGTTAAAACCGGAGACTATATCAAATTAGATTCGGGAGAAGAAGGTTATATTACCGATATTACCTGGAGAAATATAACTATCGAAGAACTTGCCAAAAATACTATTATTGTTCCTAATTCAAAATTAGCTTCGGCAAATTTTACTAACTATCATTTACCTGTTAAAGAATTAACTTTAACAATGGATGTAGGTGTTAGTTACGATAGCGATTTAGAACAGGTAGAAAGGGTGAGTGTGGAAGTTGCTAAAGAAGTAATGCAAGAAATTGCACCAGATTTAATAGAAAACGAACCTTATATCAGATTCCATACTTTCAATGATTTTAGTATTGATTTTACGCTTTATATGCGGATTAATGAATATTTTGACCACAGAATTGGAAAGCATTTATTCGTCAAGAAGCTGCATAAACGCTACAACCAAGAAGGAATCTTAATTCCATTTCCAATTCGAGATGTTTATATAAAGGAAAATGTGAGTGCAAATGTTAATGGAAACACTAAGAAAAACGGTGCGATAAATTAAGAATGGTAATTGGGCATGGGGTATGGGGCATTGGAGATTGGTAATAATTATTTATGTTTTAGTGACAATATTTTCGGATTTGAAGATTTAGCACAAGCAGGCGATCGCGATTTTAATGATATGATCGCGAAGGTTGATTTTAGTAGTATAAGTAGATAGATTTTCAGATGTGTTAGGGCTTTAAATCAAAACCGCAGAGGGCGCTGAGGGCACAGAGCTAAGATTTAAAGAGAGATACAAATAGTTACTAAAAAACCGGGTTTTTGAATGCCTAAATGTGTGACTACAAGAAAATTACCTATTACCCATTACCCATTACCAATTACCTATGCCCCATGCCCCATGCCCCATGCCCATCTATAGTACCGTTTGATATTGATAAAAATTCTAAGCGGGCATCGGAATTAACTTCAAGCACTCGCTGAATATTTTCCGCTGTAAATCCATTGGGAAGATTAGAAATTGCTGAAAAGATTATTTGCGATTGACTCAATGCTGCTTTGATAAAACCATCGCTTCCCGGTGCATTACCATCGATATTACCGTTTTCATCAACTTCAAATACGGCTATTTCATTTACAATGCTCGCATCGATATTAGCTAAAGTAAATTTGATATTGGTTTTGTCACCTCCATTCAAACTCAATATTCCATTTTGAGAAGAATTAATGTCAAATTGAGCTGTAGCTACATCGATTAAATTAATCGTAATATCGGCAGAATCGTTTAAACCACCTGTATCTGTAGCAGTTACTTCAAGATTAAATTGAGGTGTAGTTTCAAAATCGATATCGTCTTTATCGTTAACTGTAATTTCTCCAGTATCGGGATTTATGGCAAAGGCTAATTTAGCATCTTCATCTAAATCGAGATTACCGGCAGCTAAAGCATATTCCAAAGCTTCGTTATCAGAATCGCTTGCCGTGACAATACCAACTACCGTATTTTCTGCGCTATTTTCCTGGATAGAAAAAGTTGCATCATCAACAACAGGTGGAATATTCGGCTTTTCTACTTCCAAAGTAAAAGTATCGCTAACGGATTCACCTTCTTTGTCAGTTGCCGTGACTTTAATATTGATTTCACCCAGATTATCGCTTGTCGGTGTGCCGGTGAAAGCTCCATTTGCGAAACTCAACCAACTTGGTAGCTGTGAATCATCATCCAAAGTTGCTGAATAAGTTAACGTATCTCCGACATCAGAATCTGCAAAAGTATCTGCACTTAATGTGAAGTTGAATGCTGTATCTTGAGTTGCGATGAGATTTGTGATTTCATTTTTTAAAGTTGGAGCATCGTTGGTATTGGTAAATGAAACTGTAACGCTACTCTTGTCACTGCTTTTTTCACCGTCGCTAACTTCAATATCGTAACTGGGTTGATTTTCGCTGCCGTCGTGGATGAATTTAACTAAACCATCAGTAATTTGCTGTTGAGTAAAGCTGGTTGAAACAACTCCATCAACTTCAAAGTTTCCATTTTGAAGATTGCTGATTGTGAAAGTTAAGGTTGTGTTGTCGTTATCAACGTCTGTTGCAGAAAGATTGGCACTTGAAAAAGTAACGCTACCAGATTCATCAATTGTTAAAGCGTTATTTTCCAACTTCGGCGCGTCGTTGACATTGGTAAAGCTGATATTCGCACTACCGCTTCTGGTAAAGTTAAATCAGCTTCTGTGGTTAATTGTGTTGCTGCAATATTATTATTCGTCGCGCTATCTTGAGCAACTTCTTGGTTAATATCTACCGTAACCCTACCAGTTGCTGTAGGTGTGACATCAAAGCTGTAACTTGCACCGCTGCCGTTAAAGTTGTCGATTGTAGCATTGGTTAATAAAATGTCGCTGTCATCAAAGTCAGTTACTGATTCTGTAAATTCAGCAGTGACATTAAATTTAGAGTTAACTGTCGCTGCTGCCGTGGAAGTTAAAGTAACTGCCGGATTTTGATTATCAATGCTAAATAGATTATTTTCTGTAAAAGCAGTTTGGATATTACCAACTTTATCAACAGCTTTTTCTACTTTGACATCGATATCAGCTAATTCTTCATTAGCATCGGCAACGCTGTAGTTTGCAACATAGGTTTTATTATCGCTCTCCCAACTTCCCGAAGCGAAAGAAATTGTATTAGTCGGATTTTCTGTGGGGAAGGTGATATCCGGATTTACCGAAACATCCATTTCCTCGGAATATTCCACACTTAAGCTGAAAGTTGTTGTGGAATCGGAATCAGATATTGTCGCAATTAAAGGAGTTATCTTAACAACGGTTGGGGAAGTTAAATCGGCTTTGTAATTATTTCCACTTCCGGTAAAGTTGCTGATTGTAGCGTTGTTTAATGTAATGTCGCTGCTATCAAAGTTAGTTACTGATTCTGTAAATGTTGCAGTGACAGTAAATTTACCATTAACTGTTTCTGGTGCCGTGGAAGTTAAAGTAACCCTTCAAAGCCCACAACCTATTACCATAATAAGAAAGCCTTCATTTATCTTCATAAAAACCGTGACTACTACACCACAATCAACTACCTTTGAAAAACTGTTTTGGACTTGGAAGGGTTACAAAATTCAATATACCGTCATGGGTACGGGAAAACCTTTAGTCTTAATTCACGGTTTCGGCGCATCTATCGGACATTGGAAGAAAAATATTCCGGTATTAGCCGATGCTGGATATCAAGTTTTTGCGCTAGATTTACTAGGTTTCGGTGGCTCGGATAAAGCACCCATTGAATACAGCGTTGATTTATGGGTAGAATTACTCAAAGATTTTTACCAAGAACATATTAAGCAGCCTGCCGTATTTATTGGTAATTCTGTAGGTGCATTAATTAGTTTGACTATTGCAGTAGAGCATCCCGAAATTACCTCCGGTGCAGTTTTAATCAATGCTGCCGGAGGCTTAAGCCATCGCCCTAACGAATTAAATCCACCTTTACGCTTTGTAATGGGCAGTTTTAATAAATTGGTGAGTAATTCGATAACGGGTAAATTCGTATTTAATAATATTCGCAGAAAATCGCAAATTAAACGCACGCTTTATCAAGTGTATCGCGATCGCAATGCTGTCACCGATGAATTAGTAGATATGCTTTATCAGCCATCCTGTGACGAAGGCGCACAGCAAGTATTTGCATCAATTTTAACAGCGCCCCCAGGTGATTCCCCAGAGGAATTATTACCCAAAGTCGAGCGTCCGTTGTTAGTAATTTGGGGAGCAGATGACCCCTGGACACCAATTACAGGCGCAAAAGTCTACGAACAAGCTAGGGATAATGGTAAAGACATTAAGATAGTACCGATACCAGGAGCAGGGCACTGTCCCCATGATGAAGTACCCGCAAAGGTGAACCCCGAAATTATTGAATGGATTAAAGAAAGTTAAGAGTTAAGAGTTAGGAGTGAGGAATTATAAGATACAACTTCCAGTGAAGGCGTTAAAACGGAATAAATCGCAATTTATCCGAAAACAACTGGTTCCCAGTCTCTGGCTGGGAACCCATTGCATGAGGCTCTGCCTCCAGTCTATTATGAGGCAGAGCCTCCTAAACTATATTCCCAGGTAGAACCTGGGAACAAGAAAAACTCCTAACTCCTAACTCCTAACTCCTAACTCCTAACTCCCAACTCCTAACTTTCAAAAGTATTGCAAGCATCAATGCTACCAGTTTGAATACCTGTTTTAAACCATTTGACGCGCTGTGCGGAACTTCCGTGGGTGAAGGATTCGGGGACTACATATCCTTTGGAACGCTTTTGTAGTCTATCATCTCCGATACTGGCGGCGGCGTTGATGGCTTCTTGAACGTCTCCTTGCTCGATAATTTGTCTTTGCCTTTGTGCGTGATGTGCCCAAATTCCGGCGAAACAGTCTGCTTGTAATTCTAATC
>CAYMZW010000196.1:0-11950 GCA_964395005.1 uncultured Rivularia sp. | reverse complement strand
TTAATATTATTAATCGGGTAACTGGTGGAAATATTTCTAATATTGATGGATTAATTAAAGCTAACGGAAATGCAAATTTATTTTTAATTAATCCTGCGGGAATTGTATTTGGTGAAAATGCTTCCTTAAATATTGGTGGTTCGTTTTTTGGCAGTACAGCCGAAAGTATTTTGTTTAAAGATGGGTTTGAATTCAGCGCTGTTAATCCTCAAGAGAAGCCATTATTAACTATTAGCGTTCCCGTTGGTTTGCAGATGGGAGTAAATCCCGGAGCAATCAAGGTAAATGGAAGCGGGCATAATTTAATCGCACAAGAAGCAACAATATCTCCTTATATAAATCTTGGTAGCGCGAATTTTTTACAAGTAAACGAAAACCAAACTTTAGCTTTAGTTGGGGGAGATATTCAACTTAACGGAGCTATTCTTACAGCAGAAGCAGGAAGAGTAGAATTAGCAAGCGTTAAACAAGGAAGAGTAAATTTAGTTGATACTTCAAAAGGATTTTTATTAGATAATTCAAAAATATCTAATTTTGGAAATATTCAATTACAAGCGCGAAGTTTAATAGATGTCAGCGGTAAAGGTGCTGGGGAAGTTCATTTAGTGGGCGATCGCCTTAATATAATAGATGGCTCTGCTATTCTGGTACAGAATCGCGGAATTGAAACAGCAGGTGATATTAACTTACAGGCTAAATCGATTATTTTATCTGGTGGAATTGCCGAAACTCAGATTCGCAGCAGTTTGATAAATGAGACAATAGCCGGAGATTCTGGAAACATAAATATTAACACCGATAGCTTGAGCATTTTGGATGGTGCTGCGGTGTTTACCCGAACATTTAGTTTAGGAAATAGCGGTTGGATTGACATCAATGCAACAGAATCTATAGATGTTATCGGAGTTTCGGCAATTAATCCCAGCCAATATAGCGTTATTGCTTCTAATACCTTCTCTGAAGGAAATGCTGGAAATATCAAGTTATCAACTAAGAATTTATCAGTACTTAATGGCGGCATAGTTTCAGCAACAACTTTTAACAATGGCTCTGCTGGTAATATCACTATTAATAGCGAAAATACTCAAGTAGCTGGTAAGAGTCAAGGAATTTTTAGAGCTACCGTAATTGCTGGTGTTACTTTTGGAGAAGGTGATGCTGGCAGCGTTACTTTCAATACACAAACTTTATCTGTTAGAGATAGTGCGAGTGTCGCTACAACTAGCTACAATAGCGGATATTCTGGCAGCATTACCGTTAATGCCACTAAATTTATAGAAGTCGCAGGTGGAGACGAAATACAAGCCGCTAATATCAACTCCTCTGTGTTGTCGGATTCATCGCCTTTTGCGCAGTTATTAGGGCTACCATTAGTACCTAGTGGAAATGCGGGTGATATTACTCTTAGTACTCCATATTTAAAGCTAAAGGATTATGGTAGTGTTACAGTTCGTAATGTAGGTAAGGGTAATGCTGGTACGCTCAAAATAAATGCCGATTTGATTAAAATTGAAAATCGAAGTGGTTTAGCTGCACTCAGTAATTCTACTGGAGGTGGCGATATTTTTGTACAAGCTGATTCTTTACAAATGCGTCGCAACAGCTATATTAATACCGATACACGAGGTGAAGGTAACGGTGGTAATATCACTATCGATACAAATACTCTTGTAGCTTTGGAAAACAGCGATATTACTGCTAACGCACAAAATAGTTTTGGTGGAAATGTAACTATTAACGCAGAAGGAATTTTTGGTACGCAGTTTCGAGAAAAGCCAACTGAAGAAAGCGATATTACGGCTAGCTCTAAGCTAGGAGCAGCATTTAGCGGTGAAGTAGAACTTAATACCCCCGGAATCGATCCAAATTCGGGAATCACTGAATTACCAGCAAATATAATGGATTCGAGCAGTAAAATCGCGTCAGGATGTACTGCTCAAACAGGTAATACTTTTGTAGTTACCGGAAGAGGTGGAATACCCAAAAATCCCAGTCACAATTTAATTGTAAATTCTATCTGGTCAGATATTCGTACATCTACATCTGGTAAACGTAACGATAATGCCTCGGAAGTTACAACTATTTTAAGTAAACCAGCAATTGTAGAAGCTACTGCTTTTATCCGTAATGAAAATGGAGAAATTGAAATTGTTGCTGCTCAAAATACACCTTTTAAAACACAAGTTACTGACTGTAGCGGAATTAATACGTAATAACACTGCATTTTAAAGTTTGTGTTAGTAGCTTAAATAATCAGGGAATCATAAATTCAGAAAATAAAATATTTTTACAAAATGAAAAGGATTGCGTTTTTCTCTGGATTAATCAGTGGTTTCCTAACTTCAGGAATTGTTCTACCCGCAGCCGCTCAAGTAACATCTGATAATACTACTAATACAACTGTTAATCTAAACGGGAATAATTTTAAAATTATCAACGGAATTCAAAAAGGAAGTAATTTATTTCACAGCTTCAAAGAATTTTCAATTCCCACAGGTAGTGAGGCTGTTTTCAATAATTCCCCTGATGTGGTTAATATTATTAATCGTGTAACTGGTGGAAATATTTCTAATATTGATGGATTAATTAAAGCTAGCGGGAATGCAAATTTATTTTTAATTAATCCTGCGGGGATTGTATTTGGTGAAAATGCATCTTTAGATATTGGTGGCTCATTTTTTGGAAGTACCGCATCAAGTATTTTATTTAAAGATGGATTTGAATTTAGTGCTATTAATCCTCAAAATAAGCCTTTATTAACTATCAGCGTTCCCGTGGGTTTGCAAATGGGCACAAATCCAGGAGCAATTGAGGTACAAGGTACGGGACATAATTTAAGTTTTTCACCCACATCATTTTTTCCACCTTTTACCCGCGAAACTAATCCTCAAGCTTTGAGCGTTAAACCAGGAAATACTATTGCTTTAGTTGGTAACGGTATCACCTCTACTGGTGGACAAATAGTTACAGAAAAAGGAAGAATTGAACTCGGAAGTGTTAGCAGTGGTGAAGTTAAATTAAATCCAATTTCTACAGGTTTTGCGCTTGACTACAGCAAAGTATCTAGTTTTCAAGATATTCAACTTGCTCAAAAAGCTTCTTTAGATGCAAGTGAATCCGATATCAATGGTGGAATTCACCTATCGGGAAGACAAATTAATGTAACCGATGGTTCGGCTGGGCTGGTTCAAAATTCAACATCTGCAATAACAGGAGGCAATATCACCGTGAATGCTTCCGAACTGCTGGAATTTACTGGTACAACCCCAGATGGAAAAATTCGCAGTAATTTCACTACCGAAACAACTAACACTGGTGATAGTGGAGAAATAAAAGTTACTACCAAAGATTTAATTTTTAAAGACGGCGGACAAATTGTTACTAGAACCTATGGTGCTGGTAATGGTGGAAATGTAAATATAGATGCTTCCGAATCAGTACAGGTAATTGGTTCTGCTGCTTTAAATCCTCGTTTTTTAAGCAGTATTTTCTTAACGGTTAACGGTAGAACAAGTACTGGAAAAGCAGGGGATTTAAATATCTCGACAAAAGATTTTATTGCTTCGGATGGAGGATTAATTTCCACAGCTTCCTATGGTTTAGGAAATGGAGGTAATATTACTGTGAATGCTGATAATGTCGATCTCAGCGGTACAGATTCGGTTTTTGATGGTTCTACCGATTTAAGAGTAGGTAGTTTTCGAGGTGGAAATGGTGGTAGTTTAACCGTCAACACTCAAAGATTAACCGTGCGAGATGGTGCCAGAATTAATGGAACAACAGTTGGTGAAGGAAATGCTGGAAGTATCACAATCAATGCCAGCGAAATTATTGATGTTAAGAACGGTGTCATCACATCATCCGCAACTTCTCCAGATTTGCGTACCATTATCAACGGCTTTGATACAGACTCAACGGGTAAAGCTGGAAGTATAGATATCAACACCAATCGCTTTATTGTCCGGGATGAAAGTACTATATCCGTTGCCAATAATGGCCCAACTGATGCAGGTAGCTTGATAGTAAATGCGAATAGTCTCCTCGTTGATAATCAAGCAGTTCTTTCTGCTAGTACTAAATTGGGTGAAGGTGGAAATATTGCCTTAAATTTAAAAGAATCTTTGATATTACGCAACAACAGCTTGATTGACGCTGAAGCAATGGGTACGGGTAATGGTGGTAATATTACCATTAATTCTCCTGTAATTACTGGTTTTGAAAACAGCGATATTGTTGCCAATGCTTTTGAAGGAAACGGCGGTAATATCGACATTGCAACTCAAGGTATTTTTGGTTTAGAATTTCGCGATAATCTTACCGAAGAAAGCGATATTACTGCAAGTTCGGAGTTTGGTGTTAGCGGTAAAGTAAATATCAACAATATTGCGATCGATCCTAGTTCTGGTTTAACAGAATTACCAGTTACCCTTTCAGATGAATCGCAACAAATTGCGTCGGGTTGTTCTAGCAATACTGGCAATACATTTGTCGCAACCGGAAGAGGTGGAATACCGCAAAATCCTAACGAAAACGTTGATGCTAGTTTAACTTGGTCAGATATTCGCGATTTATCTGCATATCGCAAAAATAATAATACTGTTGAAACTACGCAAATATCAAATAAACCAGCGATTGTAGAAGCAACTGGTTTTATCCGTAACCAGAAGGGAGAAATTAAACTTGTAGCCGCTCAAAATACACCTTTAAAAACAAAACAAGCTTCTGAGTGTAGTGGATTCAATACGTAATATTAAGTAATTTTAACGATTGCATTAGTAACATAAATTCATGGTAAATAAAATTATGCAAGCGATCGCATAATGTATAGATGTCATGAAAAATATTTCCTTTTTACTGGCGTTAACGAGCAGTTTATTAACTTCCTCGATGTTTATACCGGCAATAGCTCAGGTGACATCTGATGGAACTACTAATACAACTGTCAATCAGAGCGGTAATAATTTTAAAGTTCTTGACGGTATTCAAAAAGGAAGTAATTTATTCCACAGTTTCAAAGAATTTTCGATCCCTACTGGTAGTAAAGCAACTTTTAACAACTCGACAAATATAACTAATAAGTAGGTGTGCAAAATTATTTGTGTCATTGCGAGCGACAGCGAAGCAATCTCAAAGTGTTGCGATGAACCGCACCTTTCAGGTGATTGCGTCGTTTCACTTCGTTCCACTCGCAATGACAAATGCACAATTAATTTAACCTAAGTACTTATTATTAACCGGGTAACTGGTGGAAATATTTCTAATATTGATGGGTTGATTAAAGCCAACGGAAGTGCAAATTTCTTTTTGATTAATCCGAATGGGATTGTATTTGGACAAAATGCCAGATTAGATATTGGTGGTTCGTTTTTTGGCAGTACCGCAGAAAGTGTTTTATTTGAAGATGGGTTTGAATTTAGTGCGGTTAATCCCGATGGTACATCTTTGTTAACTGTAAGCGTTCCCCTTGGTTTGCAGATGGGTACAAATCCTGGAGCGATTGAGGTACAAGGAAACGGACACAAGCTTAGTTTCGATCCTGATTTTTCCTTTCCCGCTTACACTCGTGAAGCAAATCCTCAAGCTTTGAGGGTAAAACCGGGTAAAACTTTAGCTTTAGTTGGTAGTGGTATCACCTCCACTGGTGGACAAATATTTGCACAGGAGGGAAGAGTTGAACTTGGAAGTGTTGGCGGTGGTGAAGTTAAATTAAATCCAATTTCTAGTGGTTTTGCCCTTGACTACAGCAAAGCATCTAATTTTCAAGATATTCAACTTGCTCAAAAAGCTTCTTTAGATGCGAGTGAATCCGATCTTAATGGTGGAATTCATCTTTCGGGAAGACGAATTAGTTTAACAGATGGTTCGGTTGCTTTAGTGCAAAATTCATTACCTGATAGTGTAGCAGGTAATATTACTGCTAGCGCTTCAGAATTGCTTGAATTTACTGGTACTACAGCAGATGGAGAAGTTCGCAGTAACTTTACCACCGAAACCGTTAATACTGGTGTAGGTGGAGAAATCAGAGTTTCTACTAAAGATTTAATTTTTCGAGATGGTGGACAAATTGCTAGTAGAAACTATAGTTCTGGTGATTCTGGAGATGTAACTATAAATGCTTCTAATTCAGTACAGGTAATTGGTTCAGCACCTTTAAATCCTCGTTTTTTAAGCAGCATTTTCTTGACAGTTAATGGAAGAGATAGTTCTGGGAAAGCAGGGGATTTGACTATCTCGACAAAAGATTTTATTGCCTCAGATGGAGGGTTGATTTCTACAGCTTCCTACGGTTTGGGAGATGGAGGTAATATAACGCTAAATGCTGATAATATCGATTTGAGCGGTGTTGACAGAGATTTTGGTGGAGCAACCGATTTAAGAGTAGGTAGTTTTTCAGGTGGGGATGGCGGAAGTCTAACCGTTAATACTCGAAAATTAACCGTGCGAGATGGTGCCAGAATTAATGGAACAACAATCGGTGAAGGAAATGCTGGGAATATAATAATTAATGCCAGCGAGATGATTGACGTTAACGGTGGTATCATCACATCATCCGCAACTTCTCCCGATCTGCGTAGTGTAATTAATAATTTTAATACAGAGCCAACAGGACAAGCAGGAAACATAAATATTAACGCCAATAACTTTACTATCCGCGATGGCGGTATTGTATCTGTAGGCAACGATGGCCCAACTGATGCAGGTAGCTTGATAGTAAATGCTTCGAGTTTGTTTGTTGATAATCAAGCAGTTCTTTCTGCTAATACTAAACTGGGTGAAGGTGGCAATATAGTTCTGAATTTGCGAGATTTTTTGATATTACGCAATAACAGCTTGATTAATACGGAAGCTGAGGGAACGGGTAGAGGTGGTAACATCACGATCAATTCTCCCCTGATTGCCGGTTTTCAAAATAGCGATATCACCGCCAGTGCAGCACAAGGAAACGGCGGTAATGTCAACATTACAACGAGCGGTATTTTTGGTTTAAAACTTCGCGACGAACTTACCCCAGAAAGTGATATTACCGCAAGTTCTGAGCTTGGTGTCAGCGGTACGGTACAAATTAATAATGTTAGTATCAATCCGAGTTCTGGTTTAGTAGAATTACCCGCAAGCGTTTCAGATCAATCGGAACAAGTTACAGCAGGGTGTTCGACTAATAGCGACGGTACTTTGGTGGCAACCGCAAAAGGTGGAATACCGCAAAATCCGAATCAAGCAGTTAATATAACCTTTAGCTCGTCGGATACTCGTAATTTATCGGCATATCGCCAGCAAAATAAGAGTATTACACAACAAGTTGCAAGTATTTCTAGAAAACCAGCGATTGTAGAAGCTACTGGTTTTATACGTAATGCCGACGGAGAAATTGAGCTTGTTGCTGCTTCCTCGGAAAATTTGAACACCAATCAAACAGCATATTGCAGCGGCGCGGGTAGCTAATTATCCATCGATCGATTAATAAAAATCAGGTGGATGGGGATGTCTACAAGACTTGTGTTCCACCGCTAGCAGCAAATTACATCTAAGTAATTATACTGCTTTTCTCTCTTTTTATGGTTATAAAATGGGAGAAATTAAGTAAATATTTTTATGTAATGATTCTGAAACTTTTAGAAACCCGGTTTTAAAAAAACTGGGCTTTTTTACGTTTTAATTAATCTAAGATTTTAACCTAAGCTTTTATAGACAATTAAATACGTAATAGCACTTAATTTTAAAGATTGTGTTAGTAGCCTGAAGATAATGGGAACTATAACTTCAGAAATCAACAGCAAAATTTTCATTAAAAATTCACATATAGCAATTGGGTGAAGTAAAAATTAACACCTCATACTCCCTTCTCCGATAACTTGGAGAGGGGCTGGGGGTGAGGTTTATCTATAAACAGTTATCAAAATTATTAAAATGATTTATTTTTGTAAAAAACATCGCTGGCTGTATGTGAGCATCAGCTTTTTAAGTTTATGTTTGACTTTATTATTCCCTGTATTTTGGATCGATCCTGCTACTGCTTCTTTTATAAATTCTGCAACGGTAGCTGTTAAGCAGGCAAATTCAGTAAGTACAACAGATCCATTAAAACAAGGGCGATCGCTCTATGAGCAAGGGCGTTTCGCCGAAGCTGCGAATGTTTGGCAGACGGCAGCGAAACAGTATCAAATACAGAATGATAGTTTAAATCAAGCTTTAAGTTTGAGCTATCTTTCTTTAGCTCAACAGGAGTTGCAGCAGCTAGATAATTCGCAAAAATCTATTAATAAAGCTTTGGAGTTATTAAAAACTACTAAACCTGCTGCCGATGCAATTGTTTGGGCGCAGGTGTTAAATACTCAAGCTGGTTTGCAGCTACATACTGGTAAAGCTAATGCAGCGTTGGAAAGCTCGAAGCAAGCGCAGAAATATTACGAGCAAGCAAAAGATAATGTCGGAAGTTTGGGCAGTCAAATAAATCAGGCTCAGGCTTTGCAAAGTTTGGGATATTATCGCCGCTCTAAAAAGCAGTTGGAAGCGATAAATCAAAAGTTGCAAAAAATGCCAGATTCCCAAATTAAGGTAAGCGGTTTGCGGAGTCTTGGTGTAACTTTGCAGTCGATGGGAATTTCTAAACAGAGTCAAGAAGTTCTCATCGAAGGTTATAAAACTGCGAAAAAAATTAAGGCAGATAATCAAATCAGCAGCATTTTGCAAACTTTGGGTAAAACTGCCGTCGATTTAAACGATCCTTACTATGCGTTGGAATTATTTGAGGAAGCAGAAAAAGCGGCGAGCAATCCTCAAGATAAATTGCAGTCGCGCTTGAAGCAGTTTAAATTATTTGCCGATTATGGTGTTAACGATAATGCAACTCGTCTAGCTCCTCAACTTTTTCAACAACTCAACGAATTACCTCCGAGTCGTACATCTCTCTACAGCAGAATTAATTTTGTTGCCGCTTTTAGTAAGTTAGAAAATCCCCTTCAACTGATATCTTTGCAAGATTTGGGTAATATGCTAGCAAAAACAGTCAAAGAGGCTCGACAAATTGAGGATAAACAAGCAGAAGCTTACGCTCTCAAACAATGGGGTGAATTTTATCGGTTTACGGAACAGTTTTCGGAGGCAGAAAAGTTAACACAGCAGTCTTTAAATATTGCTCGTCAGTTGCAATCAGAAGATATTATCGCTCAATCAGCTTGGGAATTAGGGCGTTTACACAAACAGCAAAATAAAAATAAAAAAGCGATCGCTAATTACACCGAAGCCGTAAATGCTCTTAAATCAATTCGTACAGATTTAGTCGCGGTTAATTCCGACGTGCAGTTTTCATTCCGCGAAAGTGTCGAACCTGTTTATAGAGAATTGGTAGGATTGTTACTCGAAGATAAACCCGCTCAGGATAATTTGGTGCAAGCTAGAGAGTTAATTGAATCATTGCAGGTTGCCGAATTAGACAACTTTTTACGAGAAGCTTGTCTGGATAAAGCCGAGCAAATCGATCAAATCGATACTACTGCGACGGTAGTTTATCCAATTATTTTGCGCGATCGCTTAGCCATTATTTACTCTAAAGCCGGACAGCCACTGAGTTACAGTATTGTTAACAAATCAGAACAAGAAGTAAATCAAACTTTAAAACAGCTATCAGCCGCTTTAAATCCAGTATCCGATATACGAAAACGCAATCGTTTATCTCAACAGGTTTATAACTGGTTGATTACTCCGATAGAAAGCCAACCAAATTTTAAAGATACCAAAACTCTAGTATTCGTTTTAGATGGCTTCCTGCGGAATATACCGATGTCGGCGCTTTACAATGGCGAGCAATATTTAATTGAAAAGTATGCCGTCACCCTTTCGCCAGGATTGCAATTGATACAGGGAACATCTTTAAAATCAAATAATATCAAAGCAGTTGTTGCCGGAATTAGCGAAGCTCGTTCTGGTTTTAGTTCGCTTCCGGGTGTCAAATCTGAAGTAAAACAAATTTCCGATCGGGTAAAATCCGCTTCTACTTTACTCAACGAGAAACTAACAGAAGCAAGCCTTGCAACTAAGGTAAAAAATGGTTCGGCGAATGTAGTTCACCTCGCCACTCACGGACAATTTAGTTCTCGTTTAGACGACACCTTTTTACTTACTTGGGATGGGCAGATTAATATTAAAGAACTTTCCGAACTATTGCGAAATCGACAAAACAGACAGTCTAAAAACATCGATTTATTAGTATTAAGCGCTTGCGATACAGCAGCCGGAGACAATCGTGCTGTTTTAGGTTTAGCAGGCTTAGCAGTTAAATCCGGCGCACGCTCTACAATTGCCTCTTTATGGCCGGTAAAAGACAAAGCCACAGTCGCTTTAATGAATAGCTTTTACAAAAACCTGTTAAAACCAGGAACCACAAAAGCAGAAGCCCTCAGACAAGCCCAGATAGAAATAATGAAAAAAACAGACTTCCACGAACCGTTTTTCTGGTCTGCATTTGTTTTAGTCGGTAATTGGCAGTAGTACTGGTAATCGCTAAATAGTGTCTTTTTTTATGGAATTAATCTAAGTAATTTTATCAATCCAAACAACAAGTAATATTTCTAAAATGGAAATAGATTTTAATCTCAACAGGGCTTACGCAAAGCCCCCCTTTTTTAAGGGGGGTTGGGGGGATCTAAAGGTCTGAAAAGCCTAATATACCCTAGCGAGTGCGTAAGTCCTGCTCAAGCTTGAATAAAATCTTTCTACAAGCTTTTTAAAATTTAAAATATTTTGTCGCTGAAATTTCATGAACAACCATTATAGGACTACCCGAGTATGTTCGAGACATTCTAGATCCCCCCAACCCCCCTTCATAAGGGGGGCTATTAAGTCCTACATTAATTACAAAAAAATAGCAGCATCAAAATTTGAAATCAGGAGTAAATATGAAACAAAAAATCGTGGCTAGTACTTTAGGCTTTGCCTTGATTGCTAGCTCAGCATCGATACCATTGCAAAAGGCTAATGCTGTAATGTTCAGTGCCCCACCCGATAGCAGCATTCCTTCTCAAGCCTCTGGTGGGGAATTTCGTGGCAGCTTATTTACCCGTAATTCTGGTGAATCTGCTCCGAGTCGAGCCACTGGTGGAGCATCTCGTAGAGGCTTATTTACCCGAAAATCCGGTGAATCCGCTCCGAGCCAAGCCACTGGTGGAGCATCTCGTGACGGCTTATTTACCCGTAATTCCGGTGAATCTGCTCCGAGTCGAGCCACTGGTGGAGCATCTCGTGACGGCTTATTTACCCGTAATTCCGGTGAATCTGCTCCGAGTCGAGCCACTGGTGGAGCATCTCGTGACGGTTTATTTAGCCGTAATTCCGGTGAATCTGCTCCGCAAAGTAGTGCGGGTGGTGCGTCTCGGGAAGGCCGCCGTTATCTAAATTTTCCCCATACTGATATAGATCAACCGGCGGCAATTTTGGCACTTTTACCTCAAACCTACTTTGGAACAACAGTTTCTCAGCGGGCTGAAATTATGGTTTATCTACCTCAATCGCAAGCAAGAGAAGGCGTTTTTAGTCTGAAGGATTCTGAAGGTAATACCTTACATGAAATGAATGTACCAGTATCTGGACAGACTGAAGTTATTACAATCAAAATTCCCACCGATTTACAGCTAGAGAAAAACTATCAGTGGTTTCTAGCATTAAAAATTGATGGACAACTTACCACTAGAACGCCTTATGTTGATGGTTGGATTAAGCGCATTCGACCAAATCCAGAAATAGCAGCATCAATGCAGCAGAAAGATTTACTCAAGCAAGCAACAGCTTTCGGTAAGCATGGTGTTTGGTATGACTGCGTGGCAACTTTAGCTAAATTACGAGCTACTCAGCCAAATAACGCCAACTTAGATAAAGAATGGTCGGAATTGCTTGAATCTGTTGGACTTAAACAGATTGAAAAAGCTCCAGTCGTGGCGAGCAATTTGAGAATCTA
>CAYMZW010000195.1:0-11974 GCA_964395005.1 uncultured Rivularia sp. | reverse complement strand
TTAAGTATTTCAACTGTTTAGATCCCCCCAACCCACGCCACTTGCTACAACCGGGGGAACCCCGGCAACGCAGTGGCTCCCCTTAAAAAGTGGGGCTTTGCGTAAATCCTATGGGTAAGAGATTAGCAAAGATGTGAAGAAAATCAAACAAAAGATACGGTAAATAACATGGAAAATATTGTTAGTAAAAGATTATATTTAGTACCCTTTACACTAGAACTTGTAAAAGCAGCAATCATTGGCAATGATGAATTAGCAACACTGCTATCGGTTCAAATATCGCCAGAATGGCCCGATGAAGAATTGAGTCAAAACTTGCCATTTATTGCCGATATCTTGGACAGCAAAAATCCTTTATATCAAAAATGGGCTAAACCAAAACAATGGGGAAGCTTGATAATTCATAAATCAGAAAACATGCTCATTGGTAAAGCTGGTATTAAAGTTATTCCAGATGAAACAGGTTCACCCACAGGCTCAACAGAACTAGGCTATGGTATAGTTCCATCATATCAACGGCAAGGATATGCCTCTGAAGCTGCAAAAGCACTTATCGATTGGGGATTTTCTCAACCAGATATCCAAACTATAACTGCTGGATGCGATTCGGATAATATAGCTTCAAAAAGAGTGTTAGAAAAAGTCGGAATGCAGTTGTTCCAATCACGAGAGAAAATGTTGATTTGGAAATTATCTAAAACAGCTACCGTGCAGTAATTTTGCACCATTTTTCTCTTGATTAAATGTACTTGTGGCAGTAAAAATTGAGTTAATAACTACTAAGAATAGCAATACAGAAGTTGCGATAAAAAATCTCAAGCTGCTGAAATAGGTTAAAATTTAGCGGTGACTGATAGTTTTTATAATCAGTGTGATGCTAACTAAAAGGCAAAAACAATTAATAAGTTATGAACCGATTACGATTTATCAAAAAAAATATCAATTGCCTATTATCAAAAATTTAAAATTAAAAAGAGTTCAAAAAAGAATCAGAAAATCTCAAGTTTTAATTAAAGAAGGTATTAAATATGATTCTTATTTTTTCGGAACAATTAAACGGAAGAAAGATATTAGTCAACGAGAAGTTTTTGGTGAAATTAAATTATTAATCAGAGACTATACCCAGCTTATTGATTATCTAGAAAATTATAAAGACAGTTATAAAACATTCTTGTTAAAATTTACAGATGACTGGGAAAACTTGTTTACTCAAAAATATCTGGAAATCAAAAATTTGAGTGAGGAAAGAAACAAGTTAGAAATAAAATATCAGAAAAATCCCCAGCTAATTGATAAATTAAAGCAAGAAAAACAAGAAA
Organism: uncultured Rivularia sp.; assembly: GCA_964395005.1. Classification (GTDB taxonomy): domain Bacteria; phylum Cyanobacteriota; class Cyanobacteriia; order Cyanobacteriales; family Nostocaceae; genus Rivularia. The sequence goes on along the minus strand of CAYMZW010000195.1, from coordinate 10,655 downwards.
ACATCAAATCAATGTTATTGCTAAGTAATAGTAACTTGTTGATGTTAAAAAAAATTCAATTTCTTAGTGAGGGAATAAAAAATTTATCAGAAGATACCAAAAATCAAAAGCAAACTATTCAACAAATAGTTAAAGATTTAGAATTATATCAAGAAATTTATGAATATCAAATAAGAGCAACAAAAGTACGTCAAGAAATAGCTAAAATAGCAGAGACAGTAATCAATCTTGAAAACAGTTTACAACAATACTTTAGTCCATTTCAATCTTTAATTGATGAAGTAGTAAAAATAGATGCGGATTTTTATACAACTGTAGAAGAAATTAAAAATCTAGCAAGTAATACTTTAAACGAAGGATCGGATTTATTGACAATCGAAGAGACGAATACAAGCTCAGAAGAGATTCTGAATTTATTAGTAGCGAGTTATGAGAAAAAAGATCGATTAAATAACGCTTTTATTCAGTGTCAATCATTAAATTGGGAAAATAATAATTTTGAGTTAAGCGATGATAAAATTAATTTAGATAGGGCAATCTACTTAACATTTAACTATCTGTCTAATGAACTAGTTACTCAAAGAAAAGTTCTAGGAACACCAGAGGAAAATGTTGTATCTCATAAGCCTCACGTTTCTATTAAAACAACACAAATCGTGGGAATAAGTAATAATGATGTTACATCCACCAATAATATTAAAAGCAATAAAAGCAATAAAAGCAATAAAACTAATAGAAACATTGATTATAGCCAACTGCAAAATTTATTAGCCCAAGGAAAATGGGAAGAAGCCGATATTGAAACAGCTAAATTAATGCTAAAAGTATTAGGTAAAAATTATTGGAATGAAGTTTATAAACAAGATATGCAAAACTTTTCTTGTAAAGCTATTAATAGCATCGATAAACTTTGGAAACAATACAGTAATGGTTATTTCGGCTTTAGTATTCAGCAAAATATCTGGAACGAAATAGGTGGTGAAGTCGATTATGGAAAAGAAAAAATATTTGGCGAGAAGCTTGGTTGGCGGGAAGAAGGAAAATGGTTAGAATACGATCGACTAAATTTTAAATTATCTCCTACAACACCGATAGGACACTTACCAGTAAAATGGTTACACTATGACCAAAAAATGTGTGAGTTATCCTCAAATTCATTTGCAGAGCCTTTTTCAATGGGAGCTTGGCGAGTTCAATCTTGGCTAATATGGCAGATGCACTTATTCTTTTCTAGTGGAAAGATTGACAGCGGAAGCTTCTGATTAATTTATTACACATAGCACTTACGCAGCAATAACGGAAAATATAGTGTTCCAGACATTCTAGATCCCCCCAACCCCCCTTAAAAAGGGGGGCTTGCGTAAGTCATAACACATTTATTTATCGCAGGTTTAAAACTAATGAAAAATATGAATCTTTCTGATGTCGAAATAGAAAAGTTACTGTTTGGAAAATGGCGTTTTAATAAAGATTGGGAAATAATTTATGTTGAATTAAAAAAAGATATGACTTATGAACAAACCAGGATTCAAACATTTATTTTATCGAAACCGATGGAATTGCTCACGGGTAATAAATTTAAAGGTACTTGGTATGTAAATGAAAGAAGATTATGTTTTAATGTTGACAAAGTTCCAAAATCTTCTTTTAATTTACGCTTGCCGTGGTTAACTAAGTTTAATATTGCAGATACTGTAGTTAATCTTGGTTCTATATTTATCATAGAAAATTATAAAGTAGTGAAAATTAATAGTTCTAAATTTTGGATTATGGATAAAGATGAATCATTTGTTGGTACAAAAATAACTTAATAGTAAAAATGTCAGAAAGTTGCCGATAATAGATTTGAAAGATTACAACTTATCTGAAAGTTAGTAAAAGTAATCGTAAAGTGTCATTGAAATATTTTTAGGCGAAGAGTTAAATATGAAGGTACGTAATTTATCTGATAGAGATATAGAAAAGCTGCTTATTGGAAAATGGCGTTATAACACAGATAAAGAGAAAGTTTGTCTAGAATTTCATCAAGATATGACTTATGAACAAACTAGAATTCAAACATACTTTTTATCGAAACCGAAAGAATACATCACGGGTAATAAATTTACTGGCGTGTGGCATGTCAATGACAAAAAGCTGTCTCTAATCCTTAAAAGTATTCCATATTCAATTTTCAATTTACATCTATCGGAATTATTGAAGTTTACTGTTGCAGATATGGTAGCTAGCTTCAATTCTTTATTCTTTATAGAAAACTATCAAATTTTTAAGATTAATAATTCTGAATTTATAATTATGGATGAAGATGAATTAATTTTTATTACCAAGGCAAATAGTTAATTTGTTAAAAAAGCACAAGATGAAATATTGAAAAAAGGGGTAAGCTTCCTGCCCCATTTTTTTATGAAAATTATAGTGTTAGATGAGGTTTCGGCTTTTGATTTCTGCGCGATTGAGCAATTTTTTACGCGCTTTTAAATAACTTCCCTACTCCCTACTTCCTAAATCCCTAATTTCTAATTCTTCAAATTCTTCAACATAATCATATTCATCCTCATAAATTGAGACTTCAGGTTGAGAAGCAGCATCTAATTGCTGTTGATTATTATTTTTAGTTGAATTTTCAGGGGAATATTCGCCCAAATAACTGCCAAAAAGCTTTTCATAATTAGAAGCAACAGCTAAAAATGCTCCACCTAAAATATAGATTGGCAAAGGTAAAGAAAGCTGCTGTACCCAATCGAATAGCTGTGATAAAGCAAACAGCACTACAAAGCAAATAAACCAAATTCTTATATTGTTATCCATAAAGCTAAAGGTGACACTGTAATAGTTATTTGTTGCATGATAGCAGAATCAACAACGGGGAGCGATACGGCAAAAGTATTGGTTTTTCAATCTAGCCATAATGCTCAAATATTTGATATCAACTAAATTCAAAGGATGTAAATAGCCGAAAAAGCAGCCCTCAAAGAATAATTCGTTCAAATTAATGACAATTCTGAGTTGCATTTTGGGAATCATGTAATTAACCGCAAATTCCTAATATCGGTGCAAACGCTGTCAGACGAATGACTTATCCTTCTTCAGAGCATCAAATTTCTCAATCGGATACCCAGAAGCCCAAAACAGCTTCCTGGATTTCATCGGCATGGGTTTTTAAGCCTGTTACCTGGATAACTAATCGTCTCACTCTGCAAAAAAAGATTTTTGTGGGATATGCTGTTGCGCTAAGTATTACTGTGGGGGGTACTGGTTTTGGTTTGAGTATAGGAAATTCTTGGGTTTCACAAGCAAATCGGGAAAGGAAAGATATTCGTCAAGAATTAAGACTATTAAATAGTGTGCTAAATACAACTCTAAGTTTACAACTTATTAACGATGTTTATCCTTATCTGAAAAAGCCCCAAGAGTTTCAACAGGCGATTAGTAGAGTAAATTATTTTGATAAATTACTGACACAAGTTAATACGAATGCTTCAGAAAATGTTCAGAGCAAATTTAATAAGTATAGCGATAGTTTAGAAAAATTTGCTCAAGATTCTAAATCGACTTTAAAAGAGATTGAATCAAATCAGTTGGAATCGCAAGAAGCCGAGGTAAAACGGTTAGCTGCTAATTTAGCAGCAAGCGATTCTCGGATAAAAACGCTGAAGTTTGTTTCGGAGTTGCAGGTTTTTGTCGAATCTTTAGAGGAGCAGTCAGAAAAAGCAGAAGTTAACTTAAGTCAAACGCAAACACTGCGATTAGTAATTGTAATTATAAGTTTTATTTTGTCTTTAACTCTCGCTTATTCTATCGCTATTTACAGCAGTCGAATGATTGCTAAACCGATTTTAACGGTAACAGATGAAACTGAGAAAGCTTTAGCAGAAGCAAACTATGACTTAGAATTATCCGTTATTGGAAATATAGAAGCGAGGAAAATAGCAACTTCTGTAAATCAACTTTTCCATCTCATAAAAATTAATATTCAAAAACAAGAAGAAGCCAAAGTTTCTGTTGATGCAGCAAGTTATGCGAAAAGCGAATTCATGTCTAATATGAGTCACGAGCTTCGCACTCCTTTAAACGGTATTTTGGGTTATACCCAAATTATTCAAAATTCACCTAATCTATCAAAAAAGGAACAGCGGGGTATAGAAATTATCCACCGTTGCGGCAAGCACTTATTAACTTTAATTAACGATATTCTTGATTTTTCAAAAATAGAAGCACATCAAATTAAACTTCATCCTAGTGATTTTCATCTTCCTTCATTTTTACAAGGGATTGCAGAAGTATGCCGCTTAAAAACCGAACAAAAAGGCTTAAATTTTATCTACTTAACTCCAAAAAACTTACCATCTGGCATTAGTATCGATAAAAGAAGATTGCGACAAGTATTAATAAATTTACTTAGCAATGCGATTAAATTTACTGAAAATGGCTGCGTAACTTTACAAGTAGAGGTATTAGAAATAAAAAAAGAGCGTTTTTCAGAAACAGTAAGATTGCTTTTCCATATTGAAGATACTGGGGTAGGGATGAAACCCGAAGTAATAGAAAAAATATTTTTCCCTTTTGAGCAATTAGGTACAACTAAAAATAAATCAGAAGGTACGGGGCTTGGATTGGCTTTGAGTCAAAAAATAATAGAAATGATGAATAGTACAATTCAAGTCAAAAGCGAATTAGAAATGGGAAGTGTATTTCAATTTGAAATAGAATGCCCAATTGCTGACGATTGGACAGAAACAAGTAGCATTACTCGTACTGGTAGAATTATGGGATATATAGGCGATCGAAAGCAGATTTTGATTGTAGATGATAGGTGGGAAAATCGTTCTTTATTTATTAATTTATTATCAACTATTGGCTTTGATTTAATAGAAGCAGAAAACGGTCAGGATGGTTTAGAAAAAGCAATTAAATATAAACCCGATTTAATTATTTCTGATATCAAAATGCCAATTATGCATGGATGGAAATTTCTCCAAGAGATTCGTAAACTAAATCAATTTAAAAATACTTCTTTTATCTTTTGCTCTGTGCTTACATCTGATAACAATAATAGTAAAGCTATGCAGGCAGGAGCAAACTACTATTTAAATAAACCAGTTCAATCAAAAGAATTATATCGTGTATTAGCAAAACAATTAAAAATTACTTGGCGTTATAGCATAGAAGAAAATATTAAATATATGCCATCGAAAGCACCTCCTAAAGATAAAATAATTATTCCTCCTATTGCAGAATTAACTATGCTATTAGAATTTGCTAAACAAGGTAAAATAAAAGGAATTCAAAAAGAATTAGATAGAATAGGAGAAATAGATTGTCAGTATCAACATTTTGTTTCTGAACTTAATTCATATGCACAATCTTTTAATATTAATAAAATTCGTCAGTATCTACAAGAAAATATAAAATAATAATATTATAAATTTATTTAGAACTAAAGCGATTAATATGAATTCATCTTACGAACAAGAATTAGACTGTAATAACAAGCTAGAAACAATTTTAGTTATCGATGACAGCCCAACTAACTTAGAGATACTCCATGATGTCTTAGGAAGTGCTGGCTATGAAGTATTAGTTGAAATGGATGGTGCAAGCGGAATAGAACAAGTTGAAAGCAATCCTCCCGATTTGATCTTATTAGATGTAATGATGCCAAAAATTGACGGATTTGAAACCTGTCGTAGACTGCAATCAAATCCATCTACAAAAAGTATTCCGATTATCTTTATCACCGCACTTACCGAAGCAGAAGAAAAAGTTAAAGGCTTGAGTTTAGGAGCGGTAGATTATATTACTAAACCATTTGAACAAGAAGAAGTTTTAGCTAGAATTAGCCTACATTTAAAATTACGCAAATTAAATATTGAGTTAGATAAACAAAAACAGGAATTAGAAATAAGAGTTGAAGAGCGTACTTCCGAACTATCTCAAGCTTTAGATGAATTAAAACAAACCCAGTTACAATTAGTGCAAACAGAAAAAATATCTTCTTTAGGGCAATTAGTAGCTGGTGTTGCTCATGAAATTAATAATCCCATAGGTTTTATATCTACCAATTTACATTATGCTAACCAATATATTGAAGATTTACTCACATTAGTGCGGCTTTTTCAAAAAAATTGCTTCGATCCCGGTAGCGAAGTTGAAGAGCAAATAGAAGCTATGGATTTACAGCATATTGATAAAGATTTACCCAAATTAATGTCTTCTATGAAATTGGGTACAGATACTATCAAAGGAATCATGCAGTCTTTACGAAACTTTTCTCGTAGCGATGGAGAAAATAAAAAGTTGGTTGATATTCATGAAGGGATAGAAGCAACATTAATGATTTTACAACATCGTCTCAAAGCCTATCCTAAACGCCCTGCGATTCAAGTAGTTAAAGACTATAGTATTTTACCCAAAGTAAAGTGTTTTCCAGGGCAACTCAACCAAGTTTTTATGAATTTGTTAGCTAATGCTATCGATGTCTTAGAAGAATCATTGATTGAGGAGCAAGATTTAAACCGCAAAGAATGTACTTTGATAAATCCTAAAATCATTATTGCAACTACTATAGATAGATACCAAGTCACCGTTAAAATTGCTGATAATGGGAAAGGAATGTCAGAATCAATAGTAAATGAAATATTTCAACCTTTTTTTACTACCAAACCAGAAGGCAAAGGTACTGGTTTAGGACTTTCTATTAGCTATCAAATTATTACTGAGAATCATGGAGGAAATTTACAATGTTTTTCTTCCCCAGGAAAAGGAACGGAGTTTTTAATTCAGATTCCTTTTTAAGTTTGGTAGTGGGTAATTGGTAATTGGTAATTGGTAGTAAAAAGCATATTAGTAAGTAATTTTTAGTTAAAAGTCAATTTTTTTTTATTTATAAATTAATATTTACATTAATCATAATTTTTGTTACTAATTCTGACAAATTTTATGATTTTTTTCTTGTTTTATCAAAATAAAACTATTGAATCTAACGTCATAAAATCATATACTTAATCCCTGGTTAGTGCATTTGTAATTTACAAAGTATGTACAAATGTTCTCATCTGTTTTCAAAATCGAAAACAAACACAACGGCGGTAACGTTTTAGGATTAGGAGCCTCACCCTTACTCCTACTCCCTACTCCCTGCTCCCTGCTCCCTACTCCCTTGCGCCCTACTCCCTACTCCCTACTCCCTTGCGGAGGCGTTACAATTTTCAACGTTTCACTACTTATCCATTATTAAAATCCAAAATTGAAATGACTATCTCAGAGCAACCGGGCAAAATCAATTCAACCGAATGGGTAACAGATAGCAATGGGAATTTTGCTATATCTATTCGTTTAAAAGGAGAAAGGCTTTTTCATGAAGTATCTCCTTTTCAAACTGTAGAAGTATTTGATACCTACGATAGAGGGAAAATGCTGACCATCGATCGCATGGTAATGTGTACAGAAGCGGATGAAGCAGCTTATCACGAAATGATTGCTCACGTGCCAATGTTGACTCATCCCGATGTCAAAGATGTGCTGGTAATTGGCGCTGGTGATGGAGGTACGATTCGCGAATTAGTTCGCCATCAAGGAATTGAACGAATCACAATGGTAGAAATTGATGAAGCAGTTGTGCGTGCTTCCAAACAATTTTTACCTACTATTTCTTCTGCGCTACAGCATCCAAAGTTAAATTTACTTATAGATGATGGGATTAAATTCGTTCAAAATGCCGCCGATAATTCCTATGACTTAGTAATAATTGATTCATCAGATCCCGTAGGGCCATCGGAAGGTTTATTTACCAAATCATTTTATCAAGATGTGTATCGCTGCCTTCGCGTTGATGGAGTGGTAACGGTACAAAGCGAATCACCTATTTTTTATCAAAAGGCTTTTACAGATTTAAATCAATGTCTCAAACAGGTTTTTGGTAATGATTCTGTACATTGTTATTTGGTATTTATTCCCATGTATCCTACCGGAATGTGGAGTTTAACTTATTGCTCTAAACAAGGCAATCATCCCTTTGATAATTTGGATTGCGAAAAAGCCACGCAGTTTGTCAAAGAGCATAATTTAAAGTATTACAATGCAGAAATTCATAAAGCTGCTTTTGCTTTACCTGGGTTTATTCAAGAGATGATTTGAAAATTATGATAGGTTTGTAGTAAGGATTTTAGTCCTTTTAAAACAGCGATAAATCGCTTACTACGAACCTTTTAATCTAAGCTTTGCATGGTAATAAGTTGGGTAAAGCAGAGTTGATATAATGACATTTCCCAAAAAACAACAGTTAACCCAAATCTCACCAGGTAAGCTCGGCGTACTTATTTACGGAATTGCTGCTTACGCGATCGCAATGCTAACTATACTGTATTTAATATTATCTTTAATTCTTTTCAATGCAGGCAAGCAGCCATTAAATTCAATACCTTTAAATCAAGATTCTATTTTTTTAACGCTATCTATTAATTTAACTTTAGTGCTTCTATTTGGGCTACAACATAGCATTATGGCACGTCCGAGTTTTAAAAAGTGGTGGACGCAAAAAATACCTGTTGCTGCTGAGCGAAGTACCTATGTGTTGTTTTCTGCTATGGCTTTAGCTACATTATTATACTTCTGGCAGCCGATGCAAATTACAATTTGGTCGGTTAATAATATAAAACTAAAATATTTAATTTGGACTTTATTTGGCTGTGGTTGGATTTATTTTGTTCTCGCAAGTTTTGCTATCAATCATTTTGATTTATTCGGTTTGCGTCAAGTATTTCTTTACTGGAAAGGAGAAACTCCTACAGAATTACCATTCAACAAACGCTGGATGTACAACTTCAATCGCCATCCAATTCAAACAGGAATACTTATAGGAATATGGGCAACTCCATATATGCAACTCTCTCATCTGTTTTTATCAACGACATTTACAGTTTATATTTTAATTGGCATAGCCTTGGAAGAACGAGATTTGATTCGTATTTACGGCGAACAATATCAACGCTATCGTAACGAAGTTGGAGGATTATTTCCTTGGAAAAAGAGAATGGGGAGTAGGGAGTAAATCTTAGAAAAAAGGCTATACTAACTAATTTCATAACCATGTTTTTTCCACTATTCCCTGTTCCCCGTTTCCTATTCCCTTCACTATTTACAGCTTTTCATGAGCAGCCAAAATAATTCTTTCTGTTTCTTCCCAACCAATACAACCATCAGTCACCGAAACACCATGCTTTAAATCTTTTAAATCGGCAGGAATCTTTTGCTTGCCTTCATTTAAATTAGATTCCAACATCATCCCTACGATAGATGTGTTGCCGTCCGCTATTTGTTGCACGATATCTTCTAAAACACCAGCCTGCAATTTATAGTCTTTGTTGGAATTACCGTGACTGCAATCGATGACAATTCTTGGCTGTAAACCGGCTTTTTTAAGCTGCTCTTCAGCTAACTTTACATTTTCGCGATCGCAGTTTGGTTTTCCACCACCACCACGTAAAATTATATGACCGTAATCATTTCCTTTGGTTTGAACAATACTAACTTGTCCTTGTCGATTTAAACCGAGAAAATGATGACTATTTTTAGCAGACTCTAAAGCATTCAAAGCAACTTGAATATTACCATCCGTACCATTTTTAAAACCTACTGGCATCGAAAGCCCGCTCGACATTTCCCGATGAGTTTGTGATTCAGCAGTGCGTGCCCCAATTGCAGACCAGGAAATTAATTCGCTGATGTACTGAGGTATAATCGGATCTAGAGCTTCCGTACCTGCGGGCAATCCTAATTCATTGATTTTTAACAGTAGTTCCCGCGCAGTTAAGATACCTTTTTCGATACGGAAAGAATCGTCCATATCTGGATCGTTAATTAAACCTTTCCAGCCTACTGTTGTTCTAGGTTTTTCAAAATAAACCCTCATAATTAACAGTAATTTATCTTTAACTTTTTCTTGAAGTTTCTTTAATCTTTGAGAATATTCTAAAGCTAATTCTGTATTATGAATCGAACAAGGCCCAATTACGATAAACTTTCTTTGATCTTGAAAATCTAATATATCCTTTAGCTCTTGCCTGTACTTTAAAACATTTGCTTCTGCTGACGATGATAAAGGTAATTTTGACTTAACTTCGTGTGGTGTCAATAAAACGTGATAATTTTCAATGTTAGTATCAAATAATTTCTGACGAGTCGATTGTCCTAGAATCATATGCCTTCACTTAAAACACTTAATTTATCTATACATTGTATCGGAGAAAATACCATTAATAGAAACAAAAATGTATAAAATATTATCAATTCTTTGAACTATTTATAGTACTTTTTACGATCTAAAATGGCATTATTAGGACTTACGCAATCGCAACGGTGTCCGCAGGTATTTCAGACGTTTAGATCCCCCCAACCCCCCTTTTTAAGGGGGGCTTTGCGTAAGTTCAGATTATATCAGCGTTGTTGCTTGATAGTTGAATCGATGGTGTACTCTAGTTACACAAACCGTTACAACCTTCTTATAATTTCCATAAACCACAGTACTAGTTGAAGCCCCTACAAATACATTTATTACAATCTTGTACATTTAAATCAATAAATCTTTGTGAGATAATAAAGTTTATCAGTGAACAGTGAACAGTGAACAGTGAACAGTGAACAGTGAACAGTGAACA
>CAYMZW010000194.1:0-12057 GCA_964395005.1 uncultured Rivularia sp. | reverse complement strand
TCCAAAATAATATTGCCGTAACCTGGATGTTTTCTAAAGGTATGATGGTTCCTACCGGAAAATTTATCCCACCAGAGCGCATCAACGCCATGCTGAATAACTTCTTTGGGTTATTAGCAGACGAGCCAGAAGAGGTGGCAGATAATTTCATTAAAGATAGATTCGATTTATCAACCTTTAATCGACTGGCATTAAAAGCAGCCAAGAAAAATCCCGCATTACTATTGTGGATTTGGCAACTCGCAGGTGCTAAAGATTTAATCAGATGGGTTGGTAACTATATCGACTTTACTCGCCATAGCATAATTAGTGCCGTATTTGGTAAATGGTTCGGAAAAATTGTTCCTCAGATACAGCCAAAATTAGAAACTCGTTTTCCAGCACTTTGGTTACGACTTTTAGCCATGAATTATGCTCTTAACGCCGGTAAACCAGTTAACCGCGAACAGTTAACAGTTACCAGTGACAGAGTACCTGTTAGGAGTTAAGAGTTAAGAGTTAGGAGTTAGGAGTTAGGAGTTAGGAGTTAGGAGTTAAGAGTTAAGAGTTAGGAGTTATGAGTTAGGAGTAGTAAGTAAGTCCCGTCTTCTCCTTGTCTCCTTGTCTCCTTGTCTCCTTGTCTCCTTGTCTCCTTGTTTCCCCATCTGCCCATCACCCCATCTTCTCATCTTCTTTATGGGAAAATTTAGGTAATTCTACAGATGCAAAGGATTTTCGCCCTTTTGGTGGACGTTTGGGATAAATCAATGGTGAAGGAGAATTATGATGGGAATCTGTATCGCTGGTTATCTCAAAGGAGGCGGTATTGTTTGATAAGTCAAAGGCTGGAAAATGCGAAACTTCTTCCCAGTAATCTTCTGTTTCGTTGGTACTACTGTCATTTATGGATGAAGTAAAAGTTATTGTCTGCTCATCTTCGGTAAAAGAAGTTGGATCGGTTTCATTATTTACTACATCATCGTTATTTGTTCGACGAGGTTCGATAATAGTTGTCCAAGTAGGAGCTATATCTTGATCGTCTTCCGAAGTTTTTGCGGTTTGTGCATCTTGCTCTTGGGGAGATTGTGGAGATACGGATTCTGTTTGAGCAAAAAATGTTTGGATAACGTTGTCTAATTGTTCTTCTAAGTCGGATGAATCTGACGGGGGAACTATTTCGATAGTTGTTGATTCGGTTTGTGAATCTGACGGGGGAACTACTTCAACAGTTGTTTCTTGTGTTACCTGTGGGCGATCGCCATTTAGATTATTTAGATTATTTAGATTATTTAGATTATTTAGATTATTTAGATTGTTTAGATTATCATCTGTTTGAGTATCGTCTGTATATTCGTCAGCTTTTAGATCCGCGTTAGCTGTAAATTCCCAACTAGAAGATTCTTCTTGAGTAGAATTTTCGCTGTTATTAGCTGCCGATGTTGCGATCTCTTCCCAAAGGTCATTTTGTATTTTATAGTCTGCTGCCGGAGCCGACCAAGGTTTTATCGACTGCGTACTACTTGTACCTTTGGTTCGCGATAATTTATTTAATTGCGAATCATTTGTAAGATCGAGGAAATTGCGATCGCTATCATCAAGGGTATCGTAACCGGGAACTGATGTTTCCAAACTTTTTTCTAGGGCAGCTTTGAATTGTAAAGTTTGACGCTGCTGACGCTTGAGTCTAGTGCGTAGCTCCCTACAAGTGTTTTCCGATTGTGACAAAAGCCTCGTTTGTTCGCTGTACTTATTTTGGATCGAAGCACATTCTCGTTCGAGCTGAGCCAAACGTTGCTGGTTTAATTCGAGCTTTCCTTTATATGATTGTGCTACAGTTTCTTGACGTTGAGCATTTTGCACGGTATTTTCTAACTGCTCAAACAAAGATTGTATTTGAGCTTGAGCAGCGTTTAATTCCTGAGTTTGTTGTTTCAACATCGATTCTGCAACATTTGAACGCTTTCTTTGTCGCTGCAAAGCTGCTTCTGATTCGCTTAAAGCGGTAGTAAGTTGCTCTGCTTGCTCGTATAGTTGATTGTTAGCGTTCTGTAATTCTTCATTTAGTTCTAGCAGCTGCTCAAATTCTGCATTAACTATCCCTTGTTGCTCGACATTAGGTTCAGCAACCCAATCCGAGTTTGAATGGCTTTCCAAGTCAATTTCCTCATCGAATTGACAATCTCGATCTAACCCAGAATCAATAGTTATTTCGACTTTTTTATCAATATCTGTGACTTCCTCTTCGGGGGAGTAATCCACAACTGCGGGCGGTATGGATTCCTTATCAGCTGGAGCTAGCAACAGTAATTCTCTTGCTTTATGTTCGCCAGCTAAAATCGAATAAAAAGGATTAGTCGTGCTTTGAGACGACTGTGGCAAATCAACAGAATTTAAATTTTTAATATTAACCCCATCATCCGGGGTTTGGGCTTCATCCATCACTCTTCACCCACCAGCTTCAATTTGAAAGCAAACACTACGGCATAATTTTTCATTATTGATGCTGTCTTAACAAAATCTACTCTCTTAGGCAAGACATAGTTCCCCGATATAAGTTATTAATTATCGGCTTTGTTGCCAAACACCTATTACTACTACAAAAATCGAATTTGAAGAATAATTACAAATTCAATTCGCCTTAAAACAATTGTCATAGAACAGTGACTTTTAATTAATTCACCGTGCTTCACAATTGCTTCACACAATTTAGACATTGTATTCTAATGTAGCAAATTACTCCCCACTATAAGCAAGTAATAGTTGTAACAGGGATGGCGGGAGGAAGTGATGGGATAGAAAATAAATTAGTAACACCTAACTCCATCCGTTGCCTAACTCCTAACTCCCAACTCCTAACTCCCAACTCCTAACTCCCAACTCCCAACTCCCAACTCCTAACTCCTAACACCTAACTCCCAACTCCTAACTCCTAACTCCTAACTCCTAACTCCTTAAGGAAGCCAACGAGGATAAAAACCGACAAAAGGAAGTTGTTCTGGTTTTAATTCTGCATTAAGATTGCCGTCGCTAATAGGTAATAAAGGCATTAACCATAAACTGCTTGTGGTAATTTCTTGTCCATCGTTTGTTTTTAAGGGGCTTCCTCTGAATGAATTGGAAGTATCTGTTGCTGATACGACTTGATCGAATAATAATCCCAAACCATCGGGGGACAAACTCATCTGTAAGTCTCGTTTGTCTGAAGGTAATATTAATATTGGTTTCTGCTGTCCGGTTTTGAGGTTAATTGCAACTAAATATGGCTGCTCAACATATTCTTCTCCAGGTAATAACTGGGTTAACAAACAGTAAAGCGTGGGTGAAGCAGGATCAAATTCACATTTGATAATTGAACCTGTAGTTTTTATTATTTGTTTTTCTGTGCCTTGGTTATCAACTAAAAATAAATCTCGCGTGTAATCGGTGTTAAATTTAACCAATACTGCTTGTCTACCATCTTTAGAAAAAGCTTGCAGTACGCCAAATTTCGGTAGAAAATCTAAAGGTTTGCTAGCATCTGTTTGTATCGGTAGTATTGCTGTTCCTTTTCCTTGAGCAACTGCTACGGCTTTACTATCAGGAGTTATCAAAAAATCTCCTGCGGGTTCTTCATTTTCGATACGTTGGGGTTTAGTTTTTTTACCATTCTCCATTGATAAAAACCACAACCCAAAATCGCTAGGATTATTTTTATGTGCCCTCTGTAAAACTATAGTTTTCCCGTCAGGGGATAAGTCAAATTTAAGAATTTGATATTCTTTACTATCTAAAACTAAATCAACTTTACCTGGTGATTGCGCCTTTGCTGATTTTTCGGCGGAAATACCTGTGGAGACTGTGTATAGTTGAGCGGATAAAACATCTTCGCTATTTTTTGGATGAGCAGAAAATAGAATTTTTTCTCGATCTGAAAATGGTTCAAAATCTAATACTACTAAGTCTTTAGGAGTTAATAATCTTTTTTCCTGTTTAGTTAAATTATAGAGAACCAGTCTTCCTCTTTCTTTGTTCTCGGCACCCAAGTAAAGAATAACTCTATCGCGGGAAACAAAGTTACCTGTAAAGGGTTGGATAACTTTCTTTGTTCTTTTAGCAACAGCAAATTTATCTTTAGCATCTTCTAAACTTACTTTATATTCCTCTCCATAAGGGACTGGTGTTAAAAGTGTATAAGCCATTCTTCGTCCTGCCCAACTTGTTTTACCAGCCAAAGGTGGTTCAATTTTTAAATTATTTTCTACACTTTCAATATCCATTGGACGGCTAAAAGTAAGACTAAAAGATATATCGTCGGCTCCTACTTTGTCATTTTCCCAACTAAAATAGCGAACACTTGGTTTAACCGCATCACCTTGCAATATTATCAATCCAATCAATACGGTTAAAATGATTATTAGTATTAGAGAAACTCTATCTAATGGTTGAGCAAATTTATTCTTAATTTTCATTCTATTTTAGATTAATAGATGTTAGTTGTTAGTTGATAATTGTTAGTTGATAGTTGTTAGTTGTTAGTTGTTAATTGATAAACCATACTCTCAGGGTGAAAGTTAATAGTTGTTGAACACTATTTAAGTAATTAGGATTCCGATAAAATAAACGCCACAATATAATAAAATATTAATATAAGCTACTCTCCACTTTCTGCTCCCTTATAAATTTTAAAACATCTTCTACTAATTATTAACCACTAACCACTAACAACTAAGAACTAACAACTACCTAATAACTATAAGGATTTTTAGGTCGATCAACTTTTTTCATAGAATTCGAGATAATTGTTAATTGCCGTTTTCCTAAAAGAGTTTCTGTTGCCATTTCTCCTTCTACTTCAAACCAGCTATCTTTTTTAAATTCTTCTCTTGTTTGACCTTGTTTTAATTTAACGGGTAAGCCTACTGGATAAGCGTCTGCGGCGCAACAAGTAAGCACAAATCGTGCTAAAAATAAATATTCATTCCCTAAGTCTGGCGGGTGAATAACAAATCCTTTAACCTTTACTTTTTGCCCAGTATATGCATCCGGCTCTGGGTAAACGCTCAGAGTGCGCGTCCAATCTACTAAGGAACGGTCTTCAGGATTGGTGGCAGTACGGAATGACTGTGGTTGGAGACGAGAATTTGCTTGCCCGAATTCAGCTACCCCTTTTTGTATTGCTTTATCGCTGGCAAAAACTCGCGGTGCGATTGTAAAACCGATAATTGCGACCACGATTAATAAAAAGCTACCGAAACGAGGGGGTATTAAGTTCATATGTTGAGCTTCCTGAACAGGTTTGCGTTGTCGGAAAAGCTGAATTCCTTTAGCAATACCAATAATTATTAATATGATGCCAGCTATAACAACTAATACAAAGTAATTAGGGTGAATAAGTAAATATAGCTCTTGCGATAGCCAATATTTTAATAACAAAAATCCCCAAGCTGTGATTGCAAGGACATCTAACCAAGGAAGTAAATTCTTTATAGTTTTTGATGAGCGTTTTATTCTGGAACTCATTGGTTGTTAGTTATGGATGTGAGGTAGCGAAGAAAGCAAAATCGGTGGAAAGCAAATTGTTCTACAATTACCATTTACACAGACACGGACTTAAATTATTTTACGTTCAAAAATGATATATTAATATTTCACTTTTTAAATAATATGTAGATTGACTATCAGGCAAAGCAAAAAGGTTAATTGTGCTGCTAATACGAAGAGATAAATAACTGCTTTGGGTTTAAATATTGATAGCATCAAGCCAATTCCTTTTAGGTCAATCATTGGACCGAAAACTAAAAAGGCTAATAAAGAACCGCCTGTAAAGCTCGAAGCAAAAGACAAAGCAAAGAAAGAATCTACAGTGGAACAGATAGATACAACTGTCGCTAATACCAGCATTGTAAGTATAGAAACAATTGGTCCTACACCCAAACTAAGAATTAATTCGCGGGGTGCTAAAACTTGAATTGCTGCGGCGATCGCACTTCCTAAAACAAGTACTGCGCCAAGTTCGCGTAATTCTTGTATGGAATTTTCGATCACAAGTCGCATTTTGTCCCAGAAGGGTTTATTTGCACTATAGGTAGGAAGAGTAGCTTCGGTAGCCGCAGCTTCCATCCGTACTGCTTGCCCCCCAAGTTTTCCACCGAGCAAATAAGTACCTGGTTTTAAAATACTAGATACTGCTGCTTGTTTTTCTATTTGTGCGGCATCTTGAAGAAGTTTTTCTGATTGTGCTTTTCGCGGTTTATTAAATTTTAAATAGCGAGCAATTGCTGGCTGAACGACGGGGCTTAAGTCTTTCTGAAAGCTGAAGACATAGCCGATAATTATAGCTATTAATAAAGAAAATACGACTCTTAATACTACTATTTCTGGCTGATCGCGGAATGCAACCCATGTTACCCAAATTACAATAGGGTTAATTGTTGGAGCAGCAAGTAAAAAACCAATTGCAAAAGGTGTAGGGGCACCCTGAGTTATTAATCGCCGCGCTACGGGAACGTTACCGCACTCACACACGGGGAACAAGAAGCCCAGGAGACTTCCACAAACGGCTGCAAGAAATGCATTCTTCGGTACTTTTTCTACCAGCGCCCGCTCATCAACAAAAAACAGCAGCATACTGGAGAATAAAACTCCTATCAACAGAAAAGGAATCGCTTCCACTAACAAACTAAGAAATATGGTATAGCCATTGCTGAGTTGATTCATAAGTGTCGTTTATTTTGACTCTGAAGTTCGTTTCGATATTATCTGTAATAGATCCATTATTTTAGCGAAATCGGGAATATACGCACGTAGGTAGAGTAAACTATACATCAAAAATATATTTTTTCATGTAAATTTGTATAATTTTGACGCAAATTACTTTTAATGTATAAGCGTTGAATGACCTATACCTTTACAAGTAAGATTTGAACCCCGTAATATATACATTTTTGCCTTTCTTGGTGTGAAGTGATTAAATCAGTTCTCGGAAAACAGAGAATCAATTTTAAATTTTACAGTATTAGCTTTTTACTTGCAGATTTTATTTTCACAGAATGTATTGTAATGTTTATTTTTACCTCAAGAATAAAGAATATTATTCAATGATATTTTTAAAGCGTAATCTATTTACAAACTTTCCTGCGTTAATGGTTTTAGTTTTAAGAAAGAAATAAATCATAAATTTTTATCAATCTTGACTATAGCCTTACAAGAGGATGCGGTAGGAAGAAATTGTACAAGGTAACAGGTAAAAAAGAGAACCATAACAAATTATTTAAGTTGTTAAAGAAAATAATCCTTGTATAGCAATGTGTAATGGTATTTTGTTTGAGACTTTAACATACTAGGAACTGTATAGCCTCAATTTTTTTTCTATACTTACAGTAATTTAACTTTATATGATGTTTTCTTCGATGCATTTTCATAAAATGGGATCGATTGTCTAATCAAATAGCGTTTATGTTTTCTCTGATAAAAGTAACATCTAAACTTTAGTGGTATTATCTCCTCGAAAAAGTCTTATTAGTGTTTGTTTTTACCTTCATATCTACTTGAGAGCAAAAAGACTGCTGTCTTAAGTTCTAGTTATACCTTGCGATAGAGTTATACAGGGTTACAAAAATAAATCCGGTCAAATTTGGCAGAAAAAGCCGGAAAAATCGGGTTATGCCGAATATTTTTGATTTTTAAGGTTTATTTAGGCGATCGCTCTGTGTTCTGAATACTGATAAAGAGTATTTTTATTATTTAATAAATGCAAAATAACCAACCTATACCTAAGAATTCAACCGTTAGGATGAAGACATTTAATTAAATTCAAGCGATGATATAAACAGTTGATTAAACAAAAAGTTTAGCAACTCTTAGTGATTAAGATAAAATTTAAATTGCGTCGGAAAGACAAAAGAAAAAATTTTATCTTTATTTAATAAATAAACAAGAGTTGTTTAGTGGTGGAGGAACTTAAAGGAATTTAAACTATGAAAACTCAAATTATCGCAGCAGCAGCAGCATTAACTACTATGTTTTTAGGCGCTCCTGCTCAAGCCGAAAAGCCTGTTGTATCTAACGAAGTAATGGAGCTAACCGAAACAAGAGAATGTTATGCTTGTAATTTAAGAGGTGCCAATTTAAGAGGCGCTCATTTAATTGGTGTTGATTTAAGAAACGCTAATTTAAGGGGTGCTAACCTTGAATATGCTAACCTAAAAGGTGCTGATTTGACAGGTGCTGACTTAAGAGGTGCCAATTTAGAAGGCGCTTACATTAATGGCACAACATTGGATAAAGCTGATTTGACTAATGCCAACTTGAGAAATTCTCAGCTATACAGCGCTCAATTAGAAGATGCAACATTGGTGGGTGCGGATTTAGCTGGTGCAGATATCTTTAATACTTCAGTAGGTGTTGGTGGTCAATACCTCGAAGAACAATAATAAATAATAAGGCTTTTAACTATTACGAATAATTTTACAAATAATATTCATGTAGAGACGCAATGTATCGTTTATGTAGAGACGCGATATATCGCGTCTCTACATTTTTATTCTCCGGTAATTGATAAACCTTCAACCCAAATCCGGGGACAAACTCCTCCCGGAGTCAACTCTCCTTCCTTCTCAACAAAAACAATTGATTTAAGAAGTTCGAGAAAATCTCCAGCTATAGTTGCCGAATCAATACTGGTTTTTTCTCCTTTATTTATTAACCAACCGTCAAACGGTAAAGAGAATGAACCTTGCAAAGCTCTAACTCCTGCATGAAGTGCCTGCACATCATCAATCAAAACAACATTTTCAGCAGTTTCTAAACTAAACTGTTGTTCTGGTGCTTGACTAGCAAAAACGTGATAAAAGTTAGGGCTGATGGTAACTTTCGCTCCGATATTAGCATTACCTGTAGGTTGAGCATTCATCCGCTTCGCAGTGCCCGCACTATGAAGAAAATTCTTCAAAACCCCGTTTTCAATTAGCGATATCTTACGAGTGGGAGTACCTTCCCCATCAAATGTTTCTGCACCAATATTTGCTGAATGCAGTGCATCATCATACAGAGAAAGCAAAGGAGAAGCAATTTCTCTACCTATATCGTCGGGAGTAGATAAACTCTGCTTATCAAGAATACTTTGAGCGTTAAATAAATTAGAAAAAGCCCCCAGTAAACTTAAAAAAGCATCTGGAGAAAACACAACCATATACTTACCAGTCGGAATTTTTTTATAATTCAAATGACTGATAGTTTTTTCGGCAGTTTCTTTGATGCAGCCATCAATATCTAAATCTTTGACACCGTAACTAATTCTAAAAGCACCAGCACTACGAGGTTTTCTACCTTCTTCCTCAGTTTTACTGTAAAGAAAAACTGAAGCTAAAGAATGCGATTCGGCTCTCATGGCACCATCGCTATTAAGATAAAATCTATCAATTTCTCTTTGCGACAAAGAATTGTAAGGTACTCCCTTAATCGCTTCATGAGCAGCAAGTACTTCTTTTTCTGCTGTCAACAGACTTTCTATCAAAGATGGAACCGGAGTTTGAGGAGCTTTTTCTTGAGATGTACCATTATTTATGGCAGCCTTCGCTTCCGGGCTAAAATCGGGTACATTTTCTTTGACACCAAACGTACTCGCTTCAAATGCAGTTTTCAACGCCAATTCTAAACCTTTGGGATCTACATCTGTAGTACTAGTTACACCCATCGTATTATCTTGATTCCAGACTCGAACGGTGACACCAGAAAGATTGGTTGCTTTGACTTGCTTCGGCTCACCTTGGTCAACTTGAACGCTAGTTGAATCTACCGATGAACCGTAAATGTCAAACTTTTTAATACCAAGCTTATTGGCACTTTCCTTAGCAGAAGCTGCTATTTCCTGTATGTTAGGCATAATTATTTCGGATAAAAGAATATCAAATAGGGAATGGGGAATGGGGAATTGGGAATAGGGCATAGGGCATAGGGCATAGGGCATAGGAAATTGGGAATTGGGAACAGGTAATTGGTAATTCGTAATTGGTGAAGCACTGCGTTGCGGAGGAACACGCACCGTTGTAGCAAGTGCTGTTAGCGGAGCGTCTCCCGGAGGGAGATACCCGAAGGGGAATTAGGAATTGGAGGAGAAAGATGAAGGGATAATTCCTAACTCCGAACTCCGAACTCCGAACTCCTAATTCTTAACTCTTAATTCTTAATTCCTAACTCCCAACTCCTAACTCCTAACTCCTAACTCCTAACTCTCTTAACGTCCGCCAACGGTAATTGAATCAACTTTGATATGTGGCTGCCCTACGGTAGTATAAATGCTACCACTAACGGAGCCGCAGAAACCCGGAGCTAAAGACAAATCGCTCGAACACATGGAAATTTTATTCATGATTTCCTGAGCTTCGCCAATCAAAATAGCTCCTTTTAAAGGCTTCGTCATTTTACCGTTTTCAATCAAATAGGCTTCCTCTACACCAAAGTTGAATTCACCAGTAGCACCAACGCTACCACCACCCATTTTCTTACAGTAAATACCTTTATCAATAGAGGCAAACAAATCCGAAGTAGAGTGTTCGCCAGTAGCAATATAAGTATTTCGCATTCTACTAGCCGCAGCATAAGTAAAATTCTGTCTTCTTCCGCTACCTGTTCTGGGATGTCCGGTACGTACAGAACCAGTTCTATCTGCTAAGAAATTTTTAAGAATTCCTTTTTCAATTAATAAAGTTCTTTGGGCTGGCATACCTTCATCATCCATATCAATGGTGCCAAAGGCATTATCGGTACGTCCTTCATCCCAAGCAGTTAAAGCTTCATGAGCAATTTTTTCGCCTTTTTTATTAGCAAAAGGAGTTGTATTGCGCTCAATTTGAGTTGTTTCGAGTAAGTGTCCGCAAGCTTCGTGGAAAATTACTCCACCAAAGTGATTCGCCATAATAATCGGATAATTACCCGATTCTACATAGTCGGCGTAAAGCATTTTGCCAGCAGATTCGCCAACTTGCGCTGCGGCTTGTTGAAAATCCCAAGTTTTGAGAAAATTGGGGTCGCTAGTATTACCCGCACGTTCGGCTATGGAACTGCGATGGGCACCATCAGCACACAATAAACTTAATGCTACCGATTGAGTTAAGCGGATATCGCGGGCAAAAGTTCCATCACTCGCAGCCACTAAAACTTCTTGCCAATCGCGGAAATAGGAAGCACGTCGAGATTGAATATGACTTCCTGTTTGCTTTAGTTGAGTAGTACTATCAAGCAACACTTCTCCCATTTCTCGCATGGAAGTACACAAAGGTAGCCATGCATTCTTGCCTCTCTTTGATGCGTAGTCTCTAAATAATTCCAGGTTAATTTCCGGGATAAAAGCATTTGGTGCAGGTAATTGTAGCCCTACAATCGCTAAAGCTTTTTCCAAAGCAGCTTTTAAGCCGTTAAATGTAATATCATTTGTGCTAACGTAGCAATCAGCTTTACCGCGAAATACCCTTACTCCCGCACCAGTAGAAAGACGAGGAGTAATGCTGGTAATAGTGTCTTCTTCTGCTAAGCAGCTAATATAATTTACCCGCTCTAAAAAGAATTCGAGAAAATCAGCACCCGCAGCACGTCCCAAACCTAAGAGAGTAGATAAAGGTGCTGCCCAAGTTTCATCAAACTGCTCTTTTGTAGAAGAGTATTGCAGATTGGGAAGTTGTTTAGAAAGAAGCAGAGTACTAGTTTGCATAAGTTACCTTTGGTGGAGGGGCGTTATTTTAAGTTTTTTGTGGTTCTTATTTATGAAAAGATACAACAAACTCTAAAAAACCTTTAGGGGCTGTGTATCATCTTAGCTAATATATATTGCGTTTTTAGAGTTGTAACTAAGAAAGATATAACCAGGGAGCAAGAGGAAAATATATATTAAGGGAATGGGGAGAGGGGGAGATGGGGAGATGGGGGAGACAAGGAGATGGGGAGAGGGGGAGAGGGGGAGATGGGGAGACAAGGAGATAGGGAGACAAGGAGACAAGGAGACAACAAGAAAATGCAATAAACTTGCTATTTACTACTCGCTACTCACTCCTAACTTCATCCGTTGCCTAACTTCATCCGTTGCCTAACTTCATCCGTTGCCTA
>CAYMZW010000193.1:0-12070 GCA_964395005.1 uncultured Rivularia sp. | reverse complement strand
ATCGCGGAGCGTAACGCACCATTCTTTTTATTAAAACAACAAAATTGTAGGGTGTGTTATCTCGTAACGTAACGCACCATTCTTGTTTAGGACTTACGCAGCAATAACCAAAAATATTATAGTGTTCCAGACATTCCAGATCCCCCCAACCCCCCTTAAAAAGGGGGGCTTGCGTAAGTCCTATAGTTATTAAAACAACAAAATTGTAGGGTGTGTACGCTCCACTTAACGCACCATTCACAGTAAAGAGGTGCGTTAAAACGTTCCGTTTACAGGGCACCCTACGATATTACATAATTATGATTTAATTTTTAGCCCAACGCCATTGATAGCTATTCCATTGATAAACACCTTGGATTTGATATTCTCCACCATCATTGAAGCGGATAGTGCAAGTTGTATAGTTCGTATCGCCTTCAACAATTTCTTCAACGTTGATTACACAACAGATAAACCATTGAGGCTCACAAGCTGTACCCTCTTGTACCCATTCCCATAATCCATTGCAAACTTCTATGCGATCGCCAACTTTTAATTTGAGATTTGTTTCGGTTGGCAATTCATCGAAATGGTATTTTTCAACTTTGTTTAACCACTGTATACCGTAGCGCTCGCGAATAAATTGTACGACACCAGAATCATTTTCTTGCAGCCAATCGTTAAGCAGTTGCGTTTTCCAAGAACGATTTTGCTGTTCCTGTTGTTTAATGAACTCAGAAAAAATTTGCAATTCTTCAGCAGTCAATTCTTCTAAAGGGTTTACATCTTTTGATAAACCTTGAGTGCTTGTTCCATTCAATTGCTTTACCGCTTGCAGCAATATACTCTTTTGCCCATCAGTGAGAGGACAGCGGGCTGCATCGCAATCGTTGAAAGCTGCTTGCAGGGCTACTTCTATCTCATCTGGTGTCATAATATGGTTACAAATGAGGGACTCCACCGTTTAATTATTACAAAATTTTTGGATATTTTAAATATACTTTGATACAATATTATGTTTAATAGTTATTTGTTCGGCTACTTTCTATAGAAATTGAGCAGCACAAGAGAATTTATCGAACATAATATTTGAAGGTTGTTTGCTTGATGAAGAAAATCAAATCTAATCCCTATCAGGGATTGAAAAGTAACGGCTCATCCCGATGGTTTAACTTGCTCTTGTTGAAATCAAATCTAATCCCTATCAGGGATTGAAACTTCAAAATAGAAATCAAATAATATCTTTTTGCAGGATTAAAACTTCTACATCAGTTGTTTTTCAGCTTGAAGCCAGCATTCTACAGATTTGCCATTCGGGCAGCCCATTTGTTGCCAAATTTGATCAGCTTTCAAACGAATTTTATTTTCTGAAGGATGGTTGCCGATCAAATTTTCGCAGGAATCAGTAGTGACATTATAGGGAATGTTTGTAAAAAAGTTCTTCCGACCTGGAATTTTAGCTGTAAAACGGTAACAATTTTGTTTTATTGGACAATTTTTTCCCAGACATAAAGTAATATCGTAAATCATATATATTATGAAAACAGCTCAAACAATGGCTGGCAATTTTAAAATTTAGTGTAATTTCGCAGATGTTTATAGTAAGCCATCGAGACGAATAATTAGTTGCCGATCGAGTTAAAATCAGAATTGGACAAGAAATTATCTAAACCTTATGGCTGCTGCAAAACGTAAATCTTCCGATAAATCCGCTGTTTGGCGAGAATTTGGTGACGATAATGCTGCTACTCAAAGAGCAACGCCCGATTTACCCCCCGAAAAACAAGATTTACGAGTACAGGCTACTCGCGCTGGGCGTAAAGGTAAAACTGTGACGGTGATTACGGGATTTCAAAGTAAACCAGAAACTTTACAAGCTTTATTAAAACAGTTGAAGGGGCAGTGCGGTTGCGGTGGTACGGTTAAAGAAAATGAAATTGAGATTCAAGGGGAACACAAGCAGAAAATTCTTGAAATTCTCAAGAAACAGGGTTATAAAGCTAAAATCAGCGGTGGGTGATTTTAATTAATAGTTAATATAAAAGTCGTGCATTAAAAATCAAGCACAGGGAATAAATTAATTGTTCTTGTAATCTTTATCTTAAGAAATACAAGCTCGGCTCTTGAACTATATGGGAATTTATTTTTACAGTTCTATGTAATTTAAACTACTAGCTTCAAATTGTTCACTTCTAAACCCGAAGGCTTACTGATTTTAGAAATGCTATAGTTAGAATTAGATAAAATGTTTATTAATTAAATGTTAGCAGGAGACAATAATGGATGTAATTCGCATAATTTGTGCTATTTTTATTCCCCCTTTAGGAGTATTTTTACAGGTTGGCATCGGTATGGATTTTTGGATTAATATCCTTTTAACCTTGTTTGGATATATTCCTGGAATTATTCACGCAGTTTATATCATTTTGAAGAAGTAATATTAAAGATACGGTTATTTATCTTTATAAACTAACGAAATAGAAGAGAAAGTAGAGTTACTTTTTCCTCTATTTTTTTTATCTTGAAAATTCGATAAACTGTTTCGATATATTTAGCGGAAATGAGTGTGTTCCAGACATTCTAGATCCCCCCAACCCCCTTAAAAAGGGAGGCTTTATTAAGTCCTGATATTATTAGAAAGCAAGTGATAAGAAAGTGTTTGTAATTATCTTCCTAGAATCTTTTTTGCTTGTTCTTCAATATCTTCAGATGTGGTTTTAATTAAGGTGTATGTGACAGTTAAGTCCATTGTTTCGCCTACTTCTAAAGCTTTTAACGGACTAAGGAATTCTAATTCAACGTAAGCTTTTGGATCGTAATTAGTATAAATTTCAGCGCTACTGTTATTGTCGGGATAAATCACTTCATCTATTCTGGGTGAATCCATGCGTACTGCAACTGTTTCGCCAACCCATAATAATGTACTCGCATCGCTGCCGATTTTATGAGCTTTTTCGCGATCGCGGTTTAATGATAATATACCGTTGTCTACTTTCAAGTTAGCTGGTAAATCATCTGATTGCTTGTTGTAACCTTGAGGGAAAATTGAATTTTGAGGTATTGCTGCGTAAACCGAAACAGGTTCGTTTAATTGTGTAATTGTCCAAACGGAGACTTGTTGTGAATCACCTTTGACTTTTTCAAAAGTGGTGGTGATTTTCATTATCGGTTTATTGGGTTCGAGTGTAATTTTGCGGTAATATCTAATTCCATAATATGGATCGATTTGGGAAATTAAAGTTATCTCGTTATTTTCGAGTTTAGCTTTAACTGGTACCGAATCAAATGCAGTGGGTGGTGGCCAACTTATTTTTGTAATATTTTCCCATTCAGATTGTGGTGCTGGCCAACTTTTATCACCGCCGAAGTTATCCCAGTCTTCAGATTTAGGATTTGGTGTTTTACCGTATATCTCAGAATTTTCCCAAAATGTATTTTCTCCATTTTTAAAACGAAATTGCATTACTCTTCCAATTTCTGGAACTATAATTGCTTCTGCTTGAGAATTACTCAAAATATAAGAATCTTCCCAACCTTGATGATTGGTTTTTGTAACTGTAATTTCTGACATATTAGCGTTTATGATTAAATAACAAATTCCTGCTAGGAATAATCCCAAACAAAACAATAATAAGTGCTTAAGCTTGATATTGCTCGGAATATTCATTTTTGTATTTTTTTGTATTTGATTAGATGTTAATTTAAATTGAAAGATATTAGAATACGAAAGCCCCCCTTTTTAAGGGGGGTTGGGGGGATCTACAATGTCTGGAACACTATACTTTCTGTTATCGCTGCGTAAATAATATAGTAAATAAAATCACCTATAAATTGCAAATTAAGTAATTTTAGCAAAAATACTCGCTATTATATCAAGACACATTGTCACTTTAAAAACAAATAAACTCCGCGCTCCTCTGCGTAAACCTTTGCGCTCCTCTGCGTTAAAAAAAGGATTATTTAAGCTTACTCTTCGCTACTCCCAGGCTGTATTCCCGCAACATTCAAGGGAATTCGATAAACGCTATTACCAGCTGTAATATAAAGTGTTTTATATTCTTGATTACCCCAAGCCAAATTTGTAGCTTTTTCGGGAACGTTAATTTTATCGAGAAGTTCACCCGTTGGCGAGAAAATCCAAACACCTCCAGAACCCGTACAGTAAATATTGCCTTTACTATCTACTTTCATGCCATCGGGAACACCTTTATCTGTGGGGCCAGGTAATTCTGCAAATACTCTACCTTTACTTAATGTCCCATCTGCTTTAACATCAAAAACCTGAATATGTAATTTTTCAGAATCACTTACATATAATTTTGTTTCATCGGGAGAGAAAGCAATTCCATTCGGACGTATCATTTCTTTATTTAACAGAGTTAAATTACCATTTTCTTCCCAACGGTAGATGCCATAAAACCCTAATTCTTCCTCTTCCTTTTTTATTCCGTATGGTGGATCGGTAAAATAAATACTACCATCCGATTTTACTACAACATCGTTAGGGCTATTAAGTAGTTTATCTTTATATCTTTCTGCTAGAACTGTGATTTTACCATCTTTTTCAGTACGAGTCAGTTTGCGATTATGTTGAGCAGTAATCAACCGATTTTCTCTATCTAAAGTATTACCATTAGGGTTTCCAGCAGGACGACGAAATATGGTAAGTTTGTCGTTAGTTGTCCATTTATAAAGTGTATCTGCTGGGATATCGCTAAAAAGTAAAAAGCCGTCGGGATGCCAAACAGAACCTTCTGTAAACTTTAATCCGCTGAATAATTTTTCTACTTTGGTATTATCATCAACAATATTTGATGTTTTAGATGTATTAGCTTCTGAATTCCCACAGCTTGACTGCAAGCTTAATAAACCTAGTAATAAACCGTATGTAGCTATTCGCAAACTCTTTTCGATCGTTTTCATAAATAAAAAAAGGGAACAGGGAATAGGGAATAGGGAATAGGGAAAAATATAATTGGATTTTCTACTTTTTAAGTATAAACCGATGTATAATTATTTGAATATAATTTTAATATTAGGACTTACGCAATCGCAACGGTGTCTGCAGGTATTTCAGACGCTTAGATCCCCCCAACCCCCCTTGGAAAGGGGGGCTTTGCGTAAGTCCTAAATATTTTACAGTAAATACTAAAGTTAGGATTTACGCAAAAGTAACGTGGTTACGTCTGGGCACGGCAGCAACGTAACCCTCATTTTTCATAAATTAGTTTGTTTTAATTTCCATCATTTCAAAACTCTCACCATTGTAAACTGGTTGAATTTCGTATTTCTGACTATTTATAAGATTTTTCTGCAAAGTTTCGGATGGATTGAATAAATATATATTCGTAAACTCTCTAGGAATTTCATCAATCATATTTCCTTCAATTAATGCTTTAATTTTAACTTTTGGATCTAAAAATTGATTGATTGAATACAAATTCCATCCAGAGCGCCAATATTTTTCAACTATCAAAAGTGGTTGATTGGCTTGATTGACAATCTTTGCCATAGGAATAACATCTGAAGAATAGTATTTATTCCACCATGTTTGGGCCGGAGATATAATTGCACATGAAATAATACTAAATCCAATCAAAGTTAGTGCTAATATCTGCCAAGATTTTTGTTGCCATAATTTCGCTGCAAAAACCATTTTAGTTGCTATTAGGTAAGCTACAGCTACTTGAACTCCTAAATATGATGCTACTAAATATCTATTATTAAATGAACGAATTCCATTAAATAATATGTCGGGTAATGCTAAAGCCAGAAATGGAATTCCAATCAAAGTTAATACAAATATCCATGTTCTTTTGTGACTATTACGAACAATAAAGTATATCGAATATCCTACTAAAACTAATACAATTGCAATGCAAAAAACAGAAAAAGGATTATTAAAAATCCTAAAGTTTTCAAGATTAGAGCTAGGACTAAAATCAACAAATACGCGGCTTAAATTAATTACCCAATGTCTCATCAAAGAAGACAAAGGAACTGCCTGTGTTGACCAATTCATTGAGCTTGATACTTGTTCGGAATTAGTTATTATAAAGTAAAGCCAAGGAACAAAACCTAGAAAAGATATAAATGTAGAAATTAAGTAAGGAAAAGTGATTTTACTTCGCCGAAATCCGTAAGCAGTAACTACATAAATACCGTGAACTAAAGCTACAAATAGAGATAGGCTATGAGTATAAATTGATAATAATAAACTTAATGAATATATTCCCCAACTTTGTTTACTATTAATGCGGATTGCTCTTAATAAAGCTGCACTCGATAGCAATACCATCACCATTTGTAAGCTATACATACGTGCTTCCTGAGCATATAAAATATGGAATGGTGATGTAGCTGCTAGTGCAACACCTGTTAAACCTACTAAAGGTTTTTTAAAGAGTTCTATACATAGCCAATATATACAAAGAAAAACAAATAAACTAATAATTGCCGACAAACTTCTTATTGCGGCGAGAGAATTACCAAATAAATCAACCCATAACCTCAACATTACAAAATACAGAGGTGTATGTTTCGCATCTTCTTTTGTAAGAAGCTTGATAGTGTCAAATACATTAGATTCGGGATTAGGAAGATAGTATTTTGCTACATCTTCAGTACCGATTAACTTATCGCTTGGTAATCTATTGCTCCACACTTCTGCTGTATCACCCGAAATTTTAAGCATGGTTGCGCTTTCATCAAACCACAACACCTTTTTGTCGAGATGAGCAAAACGGAAAAATATTCCTATTATCAGTACTATAACTAATAGAAATCGCCAAGACTTGGGTATTACCTGCCAACCTTTCTTTTCAATGAGAGGTTTTTTTAAACTTCTTATTTGGCTGGTCATATTACTAAATTATTTTTGGTAAATATTTTGACACCCAATCGAAAAATTGCTTACTTTTTAAAGCATATTAATAAAACATTAGTGGAATTATACCATTAGTTAGTAAGAATTTGTCCGCAGAATTTTTCCTAAAGGTGTATTAAAACTTGTCCGTTGTCGAGGGGATCTATAAATAGACTAAAAATCATTAATAATGTATATTTTTTTAGTCTTCATGGCTAATCTTTACCTTCTTGATAACGTTACGCTATGACCTAAGTTTGATGCAAGCTAATTGAAAGTAATCATACCCAATCCCCAATTCCCGATGCCCTTCGGCCCAATTACAAACGTAAAATATTAAACTGTTGGGAAATATCCCGACATCTTGCTGCGTCGTAAGCGATAAATTAAATGTATGGTGTATTTAACAAAAATACACTCAAACATTAGCTGAGATTAAAACCGTGATGGGAGCAGGATTACAAATTAATTGGGTTGTGGCAGCTTATGCTTGCTTACAGTTTGTCGCTTGGGGATTTCTCTCGGTTTTGATTGCTGAGGTGGTTAGGGATAGCTATCATGCTGCTTGTCATCACGTGAAATGGCTCGCTAAGTGGCATAATAAACATCATCAGGTATACAAGCGGGATTTATCGATAATTTCTCTGGAAGCTTACAAAGATTCTCAGCTTTATCACGATATTGTTGAATCGATATTGTTGCTAGTTGTCATTAGCGCGATCGCAATTATTTTTCATCCGTTAGGTTTATGGTTGGGGGTGCTTTACGCTGCGACTTTTCTTTATGGAGCGTCTTTAAGATGTTTCTTTGGCAAAGTTGAAACCGACTATGCTCATAAACCGGGAGCTTTGGAAGTGATTCCTTCGGTGTGGTGGGTAAATCGTACTTACCATTGGCGGCATCATTTTGATGACGTAAACGCTTATTATAGTGGTGTATTTCCAATAGTAGATAAAGTTTTGGGAACTGCACTTTCACTAAAAGGTAAAACCGTTGCGATAACGGGAGCATCCGGTAGTTTGGGAAAAGCTTTAAGCGCCGAGTTGATTGCAAAGAATGCCAAAGTTATTGCATTAACTACAAATCCTGAAAAAATTGTACAACAACCTAGATTAACTGCGCTTTCTTGGGAATCTGGGAAGGAAGCAGATTTATTAGAGCATTTACGAAAAGTTGATATTTTAATTATTAACCACGGAGTAAATGTGTTAGGTAGCCGTACATCGGAGGATATCGATAAATCTTTTGAGGTAAATACATTCTCGGCTGTGAGATTAATGGATGTATTTTTCTCCACCGTTACCGGAGCAGATGCGAAAGCAACAAAAGAAATTTGGATTAATACCTCCGAAGCCGAAGTTTCGCCAGCTTTAAGTCCACTTTATGAGTTGAGCAAAAGAACTTTGGGCAATATTATTACTTTAAAAAGGTTGGATTCTCCCTGTACGATTCGGAAATTGATATTGGGGCCATTTAAAAGTAATTTAAATCCTTATGGGGTGATGTCGGCAAAACAAGTTGCGAAAGGAATTGTGTTTTTAGCTCGTCGGGATTTTAGGAATATTATTGTTACTATTAATCCCTTAACGTACATCTTTTTCCCCATTAAGGAATTGAGTACCTGGTTGTATTATCGAGTTTTTAGTAAAGGTTAGGGAGTTGGGAATTGCATTTTTCGTTGTCACTAATGCAGTTCCCGATTCATATTTATTAAATTTAAATAAATTGAAATTGAAAATTGAATTACGGTTAGAGTCTGAAAAATTTTTTATGCGGAAGTGGTCGCGGTGTGGGATAATAATGATATGGAAATCATATTTATAATGGAGTGGTGACAAAATTTTTAAAGCGAGCAAAATTCCATTATAAAAATGCTTCTATAAAATAATAATATCAGAAAAGCGTTACCGAAAATCGAAAAAAATCCGATTATTGAAATAAAATTTGTTTTATAAATTTGATTTGCATTAAAAACTTTGGCAAAGGAAAAGAATAAATAGAGACAAGTAAATTGTTAAAAACAGTTTTGGTAGACAAAATTCGTAGGTTGGGTTGAGCGATCGCGTTAACGAAGTGTGTCCGGAGGACATAACCCAACATAATCTAAAGATTAAACCAAAGAATCTAACTAAAAACAATATAAAATATCCACCGAAGTACGTTGTTTTGTTGGGTTACGACGCAATATAAATTAATTGAGTTAATCAATACTTTGTCCTGCGTCTAACCCAACCTACGTTGAGCTAAGCACTTCTGGTTGCGGGTATGCAATTCCTAACTCATATTAATAAATTGAAATTGAAAATTGAATTACGGTTTAAGTTTGAAAAAAAATTTATGCGGAAGTGGTCGCGGTGTGGGATAATAATGATATGAAAATCATATTTATAATGGAGTGCTGACAAAATTTTTAAAGCGAGCAAAATTCCATTATAAAAATGCTTCTATAAAATAATAATATCAGAAAAGCGTTACCGAAAATCGAAAAAAATCCGATTATTGAAATAAAATTTGTTTTATAAATTTGATTTGCATTAAAAACTTTGGCAAAGGAAAAGAATAAATAGAGACAAGTAAATTGGCTTTGAATAAGTCGGCGAAAAAAGAAAAGTATGTCCGCAGAGAGTGCAATGTTAGCTAGCGGAGTGAGTCGCACCTGAGCCGTGAATAGAACGCTACGGGAGATAGTAACGACTGCATATGTCTTTCGGACACGCTTGGGTAACGTAAAGATGTGAATTGAATTTTTATATTAAAACTGCGGATTTTACGGTTGCGTTGTTGTATTAATAGTATCAAATATCTATAATTTATAAAATTGCTTGAGTTATCCCTATGATTACAACATCCGATATTCAGCTAACTATTTCCCTTTCCTCACTGGGTTTAGACGACGAAGAATTACAAGCGGAAATAGAAAATTTGCTTCCACAGATTAGAGAAGTAGACGGAGTCGAAGACGCGGGTTTGGTGGAGGTTGCAGAAGTACCCGAAAATTCTAAATCTCTTACTGGTTATGTTTTGGGGATGTTAAAAACAGTTTTGGTAGACAAAGGGAATCTCAAAAATGTTTTTGGCTTTTTGCGCGATCGCTTTGGGAATAAACCTATCAAGATGACGCTCAAAGCTAGTGATGGTAGGGAATTGAATTTAGAAGCGGGCAGTAGAGAAGAGTTTGCATTTGCGATGGAGAAGGCGGAAGATTTTCTCAACAATACCAAAAATATCTAGCTAGGCAAGATGTCTAAAGTAGCTTTACTAATTGGGGTAAGTGAATATCAATCGGGATTAAATTCCTTACCAGCAGCCGTGCAAGATGTGGAAGCAGTGCGACAAGTATTGGTAAATCCAGAAATGGGTGATTTTGCCGATGCTGATGTTACGGTACTGAAAAATCCCCAACCAGATGATATTAGATATGCTATCTACGAACTATTTAGCAATCGTCAGAAGGATGACCTATTATTATTTTACTTTTCCGGTCATGGAATTAAAGATGATAGGGGGAATCTTTACTTTGCAACCCGCCATACTAGAAAGGATAACGGCAAGTTAGTAAAACCTTCGGCTGTTGCAGCTAGAACTTTACATGACAGTATCAATGATAGCCGCTCTCAAAGACAGGTAATTATTTTAGACTGCTGTTTTAGTGGTGCGATCGCCACGGGGATGAGCGTCAAAGATGATGGTAGCGTCAATGTACAGGAGCAGTTAGGTGGTAGGGGAAGAGCGATTCTCACTTCTTCTACTTCTACTCAATATTCTTTCGAGCAACAAGGTTCCGAACTTTCGATTTACACCCGCTATTTGGTGGAAGGTGTTAATACAGGTGTCGCGGATAAAGACGGCGATGGTTGGATAAGTATTGATGAATTGCACGAATATGCCTATAGCAAGGTGCAAGAAACATCTCCTGCGATGACTCCGGAATTTTATCCAGTGAAAGAAGGGCATAAAATTTTATTAGCGAAGTCGCCGAAGGATGATCCCAAATTAGTATATCGTCAAGAAGTGGAACGTCGTGCCCAAGAAAGTCAAGGTAATTTTTCTATTTTTACCTTGAGAATTTTAGAAGGGAAGCGGCAAGAGTTAAATATATCTCCAGAAGAAGCAAATGTAATTAAAGAAGAAGTATTGCAACCGTATCGAGAATACGAACGCAAACTTTATGAATACGAACAAACATTGATTGAAGCAGTAAAAAAACATTATCCATTTAGTGAAGCAATACAAAAAGAAATAAAAGAATATCAGCAATATTTAGGTTTAAGGGATGAAGATATTGCTGCTATTGAGCAACGAATTTTGACTCCGAAGAAAGCTGAATATGAACAGCAGCAGGAAGAAGAAAAATTAAAGCGAGAGGAGGAAAAAGCAGAATATCAAGAACAACTTCGACAACAACAAGAAGATAAAAAGCGACTACAAAAGGAACAAGAAGCTGAGAGAGGACTACAGTGGGAACAAGAAGAAGCCAAGAAAAATTCCCAAGAATATAAATATAAAGTACGGCGATATAAAGAGGAGTTTTTCAAAGCAGTTGAAGTTAAATACCCACTCAATGAATCTATTCGTAATCAACTCAAAGATTTCCAGCAGTTTTTAGGACTTAGTGATGAAGATGTAGCTCAGATTGAGAAATTAATTCTGGACAATAAACAAGAAGGGCAACAGAAATATCAAAATGAACCTCCGAGAAAACAAAGACAACAAAATCAAGAAAATCTCCGACAAAAATATAAACCGCTAATTACAGGTATTACTACACTTATCGTATCTGCCCTGTTGCTACTGCTAGTACCTATTCCCGAAAAACCTTCTGTATTAGATACTATCGAATCGACCACAGATAATAACAGATAATAACAGATAATAACAATTCAGTTCGTAGGTTGGGTTGAGCTACGAAACCCAACATAATCTAACGATTAAACCAAATAATCCAACTAAAACAATATAAAATATCCACCGAAGTACGTTATTTTGTTTGGTTACGACGCAATATAAATTATTTTAGTTAATCATTACTTTGTCGTGCGTCTAACCCAACCTACGTAGAGCTAAGCACTTCTTTCGCAGTTAACCTTAATTCTGGGAACAATTTTGATTCAATTATTTCGTCTCCCCCTGTAAGCTTTTTGATATATTCCGATTCATTATCTAATAAACAAGCGGATTTTACTAAAGCTTTCGATGGGATGCCGTAAGGTAAATTAAGTCTTTTAA
>CAYMZW010000192.1:0-12189 GCA_964395005.1 uncultured Rivularia sp. | reverse complement strand
GCATTGGGCATGGATATGGGGAGATGGGGGACAAGGAGACAAGGGGACAAGGAGACAAGGGGACAAGGGAACAAGGAGAAATACAAACTCCATCCGTTGCCAAACTCCATCCGTTGCCAAACTCCATCCGTTGCCAAACTCCTAACTCCGCGCCCCCCCCATTTCCCCAATTGATAATTGATAATTGTTCATTGTTCATTGTCTTTCTGGGAATACTAAACCAGTAGGGATGAGGATAGAAAATTGACGGAAGAACGTGCGTACTGGTTGGCTTGGTCTAAGGTTTCGGGGGTTGGGCCGGTATTACTGCAAAGACTGTGCCTACATTTCGATTCGCCGAAAACTGCTTGGGAAGCAAATTCTTCGCAATTGGGAGAAGTCGAAGGTTTTGGTTATCAAACTTTGCAAAAGGTAATTCAACAACGTTCCCGAATAAATCCCGAACAGTTTCTGAAACAGCACGAACAAGAAAATCCTAATTTCTGGACTCCCGCAGATCCAGATTATCCCCGCTTATTGCTGGAAATTCCTAGCCCTCCAGCGGTGCTTTACTATCGTGGTAAAGTCGAATTAGCAGAAAATTTGGCGCAAACACCCCTTGTTGCGATAGTGGGAACCAGACAACCTACAGAATATGGCATCCGCTGGACGCGCCGTATTAGTACCGCTTTGGTACAAAATGGTTTTACGGTGGTTTCTGGTTTAGCAGAAGGCATTGATACCGCTTCACATTCGGCAGCAATCAAAGCTGGAGGGCGTACTATTGCAGCTTTGGGTACTGGTGTGGATATGGTTTATCCCGCGAAAAACCGCAAACTATACGAACATATTTTGAATCAAGGTTTTGTTGTCAGCGAATATCCAACTAAAACGCAACCCCATCGTACCCATTTTCCTCGACGCAATCGGATTATTGCAGGTTTGTCTCGCGCTGTATTAGTTATAGAAGCACCTCAAAAATCTGGTGCTTTAATTACTGCCGACTATGCTAATGAATTTGGTCGAGATGTTTATGCATTACCGGGAAGACTCGATGATTTTTCCTCTCAAGGATGCTTAAAATTAGTTTCGCAAGGTGCTACTCCTATTCTTAAGGAGTTGGATGAATTATTAAAAATGTTAGGTGCAATTCCTCAAATAAATGTAGGAACTTTGACACCAGATATTGAAAAGCCTTTACCAGATTTACCAGCAGAATTACATCAGGTAATGAAAGCGATTTCCTCAGAATCGTTGCCCTTTGATTTTATAATTCAACAAACGAAAATGCCAGCTTCAGAAGTTTCTAGTGCTTTGTTGCAATTGGAATTAATGGGGTTAGTAAGCCAGCTTCCAGGAATGCGATATCAGAGGAATTAAGTCCTTGGAAAATTTATTTTTGAAAAATCCGTCTACCAAAAATTTTAGATTTTAGATTTTGGATTGGTTTTAATCAGGTGTATTCCATTCAAAAGTAAAGCGCTATTAAACTGGAGCCTTTACATTCTACTTCCTAGGAACCAAGCCTGGGAAGCAGAACAAGATATAATTATCGATAATAAAAGTTGAAATCTCTTAGAGCAGTAATTCTGGCTTTATTAAAGCGGTAATGATAATCTATTTTGCGCTCTAAAATGTTCCAGAAACTTTTTTTGGATTTGAATGCAGCAGCATCTAAATGATATCTAGCTTGATTAATCTCTTCCAACCAAGAGGGCTTAATAATTTCTAATCCGGCTTTGGCTGCGGCTATACCAATAGCATGTCCCGAACCAGCATGAATACCATGTAATTCTAAATAATTAGCTATTAAACCCCATTGCTTGATAAATTCCGAAGTTTTATCTGATGAAGCGCACAAGGCAAACAATGATTCCCCGATATAGTTTATTTTCTCAAGATTTATCTCTAACTTATTTTCCAACTTGCGAAGATAAGGCATCCTTTCAGGATTATACTTTTGTGCGTGTTCAAAAAGATTATCAACATGCAATGCAGCTAATCCCGATGACGCATTGATCGACTTTGGTAAGCTACTAATAATTTTTGTATCTGCATCTATCTGTATTGCTACTTGGAATTTTGTTAATGCTTTCTCAATCACAAATCGCTTGTCATGATAGCAATGAAGAATTCCCTTTTTCTTAAGTTTAAACGCAAATACATTGCCACAGTCTTTAAACACGCTAGGATTATCTGTCCCTATTACAACTGTAGTTTCTGGAGATTGTTTCTCTAAGTCTTCGGCAAATTTTTTAGCCATAAGCTGATATTTGGGCTTCAAAGCAAGAATGCTAAAGCAGAAGCTTTTATTCATAAAAATACTCCTTAATAGTTTTTTAATCTAACTATTTACACAATTTTTATATATATTATCTTCATTTAATAGACGATAAGCCTCAGTATATTACCGCAAAGGTATTTGTTATAGCTATCGCTCATTCTAGCGAAGCATATGAATTATGAATTGTATGGCACAGGATATAATCCGGTTTTTGTAGATATTGTTTGATTTCAAAGAGTGAAAAACCGGAGCTTTTGCAGTGACGTAGAAAAATGGTTAAGAACCATAATTAGAAAGACACCTAAAAGCACGCGGGAAAATGGTAGCCCCGCATATTTATATCGGGGTGGAAATTTGACACGAGCAATTTTAATTGCCGTGAAATGATATAATCGGATTATGGTGTTTAAGCCAAAAAAATTGTCCATAGTCCACGGTTGAAAGCACTGGGATATATTCTTGGACGAAGTATCAGGAGAGTTT
This sequence comes from uncultured Rivularia sp., assembly GCA_964395005.1. Taxonomy (GTDB): domain Bacteria; phylum Cyanobacteriota; class Cyanobacteriia; order Cyanobacteriales; family Nostocaceae; genus Rivularia. The sequence goes on along the minus strand of CAYMZW010000192.1, from coordinate 9,443 downwards.
CTATGTAGGTTCACGCCAAGGACGGAGCCGTTCTATTTGGAGGCATAGAAATATTGAATTAAGCCGCGAAACAAGTAAACGAGTTTGAAAGTCCGAATCCTGATTGTCGGTAGAGCGGTTCTCCTAAAAGCTAGAAAAGTATAGCCAGATAGCTGTTCTATGCAAATAGAACCGGGTGACAAGCTATGCCCAACTTCTAGCCAGAACCCGCGTCTATTTATAGCGCGGAGTGGCTCAGGAAGCTTCCTTATCTAAAATTACAGTCGTTGCTAAAAGAGACGGGGTTTGTGGAATAGCTGTTATGAGTTAGGAATTAGGAGTCAAGAATTAGGAATTATCTTCCCTTTGGCCCAATCCTCAATTCCCCATTCCCATTTAAAAATTATCTTTCATCCCCCGCAACCGCCCAAAAGTTTGCACCGGCTCGCTACTATTTGCAGCAGATTGTAATGCAGGTTGTTCCCATCTGAGAAAGGGATTAGTGTGTTTTTCTACTTCCAACAATGAGGGAACGGTAGCTTCATTACGACTGCGATGTGCTTTTACTTGCTCAAATCGCTTTTGAAGTTCGGGATTTTGACCATCTACAGTCATGGCGAATTTTAAATTTTTCAAAGTATACTCGTGAGCGCACCAAACTCTTGTATTATCCGGTAAAGCGCGGATTTTACTCAGGGAATTTACCATCTGTGCTGGTGTTCCTTCAAACAGCCTGCCGCAGCCACCAGCAAACAAAGTATCGCCACAAAATAATTCTCCCGTCTCTCCGTAATTTTCGGGAGGAAAATAGTAAGCTATGTGAGCGCGAGTATGTCCGGGAACGAACAAAACTTCACCAGTGCGATCGCCAAAAGAAACGCGATCGCCATCTTCTAAAAAGACTTTTTGTCCGGGAATTCTGCCTTTATCGGAGCTTCCACCATAGACTGTGAGTTGTGGAAATTTTTCAATTAATTTTTGATTACCACCTACATGATCGTAATGATGGTGGGTGTTAAAAATTGCGATTAATTCTGCTTTTTCTTGATGGAGTTTATTCAAAACAGGTTCTGCCTGGGCTGGATCGACTACAGCAGCAACATTTTGTCGATCGTCGTATAGCAAAAATATGTAGTTGTCTGAAAGTGCGCTGATACGAAATACCTGCATAAAAATTGCTTTCCTAATCTTAATTTATTTATCCCAGCATTAGTTTAACGAAATTACCAGCTTGTAAAACAAATTAAAAACTCTCTAGTGCCATATTGCAAACGATATAACCGTAATAATACTTAAGCGTTGAATACAGTACTTAAAGTTTTTTTTATGACGATCGGTAAATTCGCTCTGGGATAAATTGTAAATGTAAAGTTAGACTATAAATTGTATTTTCCCACAATAAAGATTGACTCAGATACCGTTTTATATCTGAACTAGAACATCTTTAATACTTGCTCTACCTTTAAGATGTTGATGGTTAAGTTAAGTTCAGTTATTAGTTATGGTTCAAACTTAGTTGTATCTACTTACAGAACATATAAACCATAAAAATTATTTGTAGTAGGTCAGAATTTGTCGAACTGGAAAATTGTAAAAATTTTTCAGACTCAATACGAAGCTAATTATTTTTTACGTATTTGCACTTAATATTGAAAATAAAATATAACATAATCTTTTATTTATCCGTGATATTTCTCTAGAAAAGCTGCAAAACTCAAGTTAAATTTAATTGGTAATTTTTAATTGTCAAACTCTGAATAAATAACAAAAGTTTAAGTCATAATATAGATTTAAAACTATTAAAACGACTTAAATATTCTTAGTTAATAAAAGATAAAGCTATATGTATAATCAATTTCGTCAGACGGTTAAACAACTTATCAACAATGTTCGTTACCCAAAGCGGATTTTAGTTGTCCGACAAAGCGACCATAAGTCAACATACAATGACTACTTTCTTTATTGGGTTAGCCAAAATTTTCCTGAAGCAGCAAATTTATTTGAAGTTCACTATCTTCCAGGTTGTAAGATTACTAATTGGGACCGTTATGCCCTATATTTACCTTGGCTGCAAGACCCTTTAAAAGAAAGATTTCCTCATATTTATCAGGAAGCGAAACTATTAGAAGCAGAATGTTCCAAGCGTAATATTCCGATTATTAATCCCGTCGATACACATTCAAGTTCAATTAAATCAGTTGCGGCAAAAATAATTCGGGATGTGGGTATTCGCACGGCAGAAACAATAAAAATTACAGACGTAGAAGACTTCAAAAAAACATTAGGAGGATTATCAACACCTTTCCTAATTCGTGAAGACTGGGTGCATGGTAGTGAAAGCTTTTTAGTTCAAAATCGCGATGAATTAAATAGCGTTCCTTTCGATAAATTTATTGCTCCTATTGCGGTAGAATTTATTGATACCAAGGATGAAGAAGGTTTGTATCGTAAATACCGCTACTTTGCCATCGGCGATGTAGGTATTCCTGGCCCGTTGATGCTTTCTCACGGTTGGGAAGTACGCAATAATCAGCGGGTACTAGCTGAAAAACAGAAAGCAGAAGAAATTGCTTATTTTAGTGGTGAAGATCCAAACCACGATCGATTGCAGCAAGCACGTAAAGCATTAGGTTTCGACTATATGGCTTTTGATTACAGCTACGACTCAGAAGCAAACATGGTTGTTTGGGAACCTAATCCTTTCGCAGTAATCTGAAGTTCAAGAGAACCATATCAGATGCCATCAATAGATCGTATATATACGGCACTACTTAAGTTTTATCTAGAGCGTGCCAATATCTCAACTAAAGAACCGATTATTGCCAGCAAATAAACCGAAGGTAATAACTCAAAACGTTTTCTGGTGCATCGACAATTACCGCCACTATAATAAACAAGTTCCGGCTTTCTACTTAGTAGCAATCGGAAAATTCTTAATCGCAAAAGTGTTTAACCAATGACTCCAGTTGTTTCAATCGTTGTTACCTGCTTTAATCAAGCTGATTTTCTAGAACGTTCTGTAAAAAGCGTACTTGCACAAACATTTACAGATTTAGAATGCATTCTGGTAGACGATGGCTCTACTGATCACACTCAAAAAGTAGCCGAGCAGTTAAAAAGTTTAGATTCACGAGTTAGTTATCATTATAAAGAAAATGGTGGGGTATCCTCATCGCGGAATTTCGGCTTTAAAAAAGCGCAAGGTGAATGGATTCAGTTTTTAGATGGAGATGACTGGATTCACGAAGACAAAATTAGATTTCAGTTAAGTTATTCTTCTCAAAAAGATAATGAAAATACTGCATTCTATACAGATTATGAGCGCGTATTTATAGATAAAGAGCAAAACATTACCGACAGGCAGGAAAATATTGTAGGTTCTTTAACTTCAGAACAATTAACTAAACGTTTGCTGATTCCAGACTTTTTAGCTAATTCTCCATTTCCTTTACTTCAGCAATGTTTGCTGATGCATAGAACTGTTCTGGAAAAGAAAATGTTTGATGAAAAGCTTAAAGCTCTTCAAGATAGAGATTTTACAGTAGATTTGCTCGTATTTGGTGTCAATTTTGTATATACGCCAATTGTGGGAGCATATTATACGAAACATCAGTCTAATAGAACTAATAACTGGTCTTACATGAAAGATTATTATATTCTATTCTACGAGACAGTTATTTCAAAGCATAAGAATTTTATTCCTTTATGCCAACTTGGGATTCATTTTCTTCTCAAAGAAGCAATTAGAGACAAAGAACATAAGAATTTTTCTCGGCTTGTCAAAATGATTCTTCCTCCTTTTGAATTGTTGAATAAAAGGATCGAGATTCACCATGTTTTTGTTATCAAATTATTATATTATTTTAGGTTAATTACTCCTAGCTTCCTAATTTATGAGAAAGCCAGAGGACCGCGCTCTAAAAAAGTTATCTATCGTTTTAATCAATTGTTCGGCGGTAAAATAAAGGCTGTTGGGGCTGGAGAATAAGTGATAAATAATGTATGCTGGTGTATTTTCTGCATTCTGCCAAGTAATTCTATAGCATAAGTAAAAATCAGTAAAATACAATGAAAAAGAAGGTTTCATTAGTAGTTAGCGATTTAGCTGGAGGCGGAAGCGTTCGGGCTTTTTTATTAGCACAAGTCTTAAAAAAAATTGATTACGATGTTGAGGTTATAGGGTTTTTATTTGGTAAGGAATTGTATGCAAAACCTCCTTCTCAAATACCAATTGTTGCGGTTGAAGGTACCAATTATCCCAATTTTTTTAGCTCTACTCGTCAACTTTTACAAAAGCTAGATGGCGATATTATTTATGCAGTAAAACCCAAGCCTACGAGTTTTGGCGTGTCTTTATTGACAAAACTTGATCGCCGTCGTCGCCCTTTAATATTAGATATGGATGATTGGGAACTTAGTTGGCACGGTGGTGATGAATGGAAATATCGTCCGAGTGCTAAGCAATTTTATCGAGATATTTTCAAGCCAAATGGGCAATTAAAATTTCCCGATCACCCTTTGTATCTTCAGTGGATAGAAAAGTTAGTGCCGAATGCGGATGCCGTAACTATAGATACTCAATTTCTGCAAAAGCGCTTCGGAGGTGTTTACGTACCTAACGGTAAAGATACGGAAATGTTTTCTCCTCATAAGTATGACGCGGAGGCTAGTAGAAAACGTTACGGTTTAGAAGGGTACCGTATTCTGATGTTTCCTGGGGCACCACGACCCCATAAAGGTGTTGAAGACGTTTTAATTGCCTTAGAGAAGTTGAACCAGTCGGATTTAAAGCTCGTGATTGTCGGCGGAAGTCCATACGATGACTATGACGATCGCCTAATTGAAAAATGGGGACGTTGGATTATCAAGCTGCCAAAGTCGCCGGTAGAGTCAATGCCTGAAATTGTAGCAGCGGCTCATGTTGTGGTTGTTCCCCAGAGAGATACTTTAACCGCTCGCGCTCAGTTTCCTTTGAAGCTATCAGATGGAATGGCAATGGCTAAACCTGTATTATCGACTCGCGTAGGTGATATTCCCGAGATTTTAGGCGATACTGGTTATTTAGTAGACCCGAATTCTCCCGACCAAATTGCCGAACAAATCGAACTAATATTTAATAGTTTAGAACAAGCATCTCAAAAAGGTCAGCAGGCAAGAGAAAAGTGCGTAGAAAAATATAGTTTAGACACTATGGCATCTACACTATCTCAGCTAATTTCGAGTCTATAATCGTTCCTGTTTGGCAACAAATTACACAGAATAAAAAATTCCTCTTCTATTGCTCCATGTCTACAAATAAGCTACTTATTAGATTTGCTAAACCTTATCCTGGCTGGATTATCCTGACAATACTTTTAGGCTTTTCGGGAGCTTTGTTTAATGGAGTTGGTACCACACTAATTGTCCCAGTAATTTTAAGGATTGTCGGGCAAGAAGTTGATTTAAATGGTGCGCCTCCGATTATTAAAGCGATTTTGAATCCGTTCGATAATCTTTCAGAAGATTATCGGCTCGGGCTAATGGCAGGGACTATTCTATTAACAATTGTTTTCAAAAATTTGGCAAATTATGCCAGTGCATTAACATCTAGTAGTTTAACACGCCGGATAACTACAGATATACGCGAAGCAGGAATAAAGCTATTACTAGAAATTGATATTGATTATTACTCTAAGATGAAAGTTGGTGATTTAATCAACCGTCTTGGTGGAGAAACCAGTCGTGCTGCTAATGCCGTGCGCCTGCTTATAAAATTAGTGACTTTGGCAATTACAATATTTGTTTTTGCTGCAATATTGATTTCAATTTCTTGGCAATTAACTATTGCAGCGACAGTATTATTATCTTTAGTAGTCATAGTAAATCAGTTTGCAATTATTCGTTCCAAAAAGTTTGGTAAGCAGTTAAGCGATATATCAAAAGGATATTCTATCGCCATGCTAGAAACTTTGAATGGAATACGTTTAGTTAAATCTACTGGCAATGAAAAGAAAGAATTTAAAAGAATCACCAAGCTAGTTAAAGAACGGGAAAAGGCAGATTTTAGATCTCAGCTAAACTCTGAAGCTATTGCACCTATTAGTGAAGTAATGGGTATTTCAGCTTTATTAGGAATTGTGTTTTTAGCCCGGATTATTTTTAGCGATCAACTTTCTACATTTTCAGCAATACTACTGACATACTTGTTAATTTTATTAAGATTACTGCCGTTAATGTCTCAATTAAATACCTTACGCAGTAACCTTGCTAATATTACTCCTAGTATCAGTATTGTTACAGACTTTTTAAACACAACGGATAAACCGTTTATGGGTAACGGTGATATAAGTTTTAGCAAGCTGGAGAAAGGAATACATTTCAATTCTATTTCTTTTAATTACCCAGGGCATGACAAACTAATACTTAAAGACGTAGATTTATATTTGCCTCGCGGTACTACCTTAGCTCTAGTAGGAGGCTCCGGAGCAGGTAAATCTACTTTGGCCGATCTTTTACCAAGATTTTACGACCCAAATTCCGGTAGTATTACTATTGATAATACCGACTTACGAGAATTTGATATACAGTCGCTACGAAAATCAATGGGAATCGTCTCTCAAGACACCTTCCTTTTTAACGATTCCGTCAGAAATAACATTGCTTATGGAGAAGTTGAAATTAGCGATGAAGAAGTAATTTCCGCAGCCAAACGCGCCAACGCCTACGAATTTATCACCAAATTACCCAAAGGATTCGATACAGTAATTGGCGATCGCGGAGTAATGTTGTCTGGAGGGCAAAGGCAAAGACTAGCCATAGCAAGAGCTTTAGTACAAAACCCAGATATCCTAATTCTTGACGAAGCCACCAGCGCATTAGATACCGTTTCCGAAAGATTGGTGCAAGAAGCCATCGATGACTTGAGTCGCGATCGCACTACTTTAGTAATAGCGCACCGTCTTTCTACCGTGCAAAAAGCCGATCAAATAGCGGTTTTAGATCGAGGAAGCGTCATGGAAGTAGGAACTCATAAAGAGCTTTTGCACAAAGACGGTTATTACAAACGACTTTATTCAATGCAGTTTGGCTCCGAAGGAGAAACAGAAAACAACCGCGAGCAAAGTTTGGTAAGAGTATCTTATGAAATGCGAACCCGGTTAAATTCTACAATTGGTTTTCTGCTATTATTGCTAGAGATAAAGGTCGAAAATTCAAAAGAAAAGCAAGAATTATTAGAAGAATCTTACAAATCAACTTGGAAAATACTTAGCTTTGTTGATGTTTTTGAAGATATTTATAGCTTACAGAAAAACTGGCAGCTAGTTACCACTGTTGGGGGAAATCCTGGCGAAGACAACCAGGAGCAGACATTAAAAGATGTATCGAATGATTTCCGAAATAAAACTGAATCAATACTTAATTCGTTAGGTTCACTAATTAATGAAGATGATAATAACGATCGATCGCAACATGAAATAATTTCTACAGCTTATCAATCAGCCTTGCATTTATTAAATGAGTTAAAGCAATTTGAAGATAAGTTGAAATAGGGAGTAGGGAGTAGGGAGTAGGCAGGAGAATTTTAAATGTCGGAAATAATTAATTTTAAAGGCAGTAGGCATTAGGCAGTAGGCAGTAGACAGGAGAATTTTTAATGTCGGTAATAATTAATTTCAAAGACTTAATAATTTGGCAAAAAGGTATGGATATAGCCGAAAAATGCTATTTCTTAACTAAACTATTTCCTAGAGACGAATTATATAGCATGGTGCAACAAATAAGAAGGTCAGCGGTTTCTATTCCAGCCAATATCGCAGAAGGATATTGGAGAAGATCCACAGGTGATTATATTAGATTTCTCAATATCGCTCAAGGTTCAATCAATGAATTAGAAACGCATCTTCTTTTATCTCAAAGAGTAGGAATATCTACAAAGAAAGATATAGAATTAATTATTTCTTGGCTCCATGAAGAAAGTAGAATGATTAACGCCCTGATTAAAAAATTGAAATAACCACTCCCCACTCCCCACTCCCCACTCCCTACTACTCCCTACTCCCCACTCCCTACTACTCCCTACTCCCCACTCCCCACTCCCCACTCCCCACTCCCCACTCCCTACTCCCCATTCCCCACTCTAACCTCATGAAAACCACCAAACCAAAACACTATATCTACTTTATTAAAGAAGAATTACCCCAGCCGGAAGCTCATTTAATTCAATCTACAAATGCAGCTAATGCAGTTGCGAATTTAGGTTACTCTACAGTATTGGTATATCCTCAAAAAGGAAATAAAGCTTTAAATCCGATAAATTTAATTCGTCCTTTTCAACCAAGAAAAATACCTGAAAAACTTGTGAGATATTACAATCTTCAGGAAAAGCTGAAAGTATCTCCTTTACCGATGCCTTTCCCAATAGATTATATTAAAACTAAATTTACTAATTCCAATACTATTGCTTCAAAATATTATTTTCGCTTCCATATCCTTCCCACTACACAAATAGTTCATAGTCGCGATTGGAATTTTGTCGAAGCAGCAGTAAAAAATGGTGTCCCGGCAATTTACGAACACCACCACCACGAAGACAAACCATTTGTACAAGAAATAGTTAAAAATCCGCTATTTCAAATTGCCGTGACGGTAGGAGATACGGTAAGAGAAAGCATGATAGCTAATGGAATGCCGCCGGAAAAAGTTGTTAAATTACATAATGGTTACAATCGCCTATTTATGGAAAGGCATCCAGAAGCAGCAGCGGAATGGCGTAAAAAATTATTGAAAAACGGCAGAGAAAAATTAGTAGTTTATGCCGGTGCATTACAACATTTTAAAGGAATTAACGTGTTAATTGATGTAGCAAAACAGTTACCTGACGTTCAATTTGTATGTGCGGGAGGAAAAAAAGAACGAGTAATCCACTATCAGCAGCTAGCCCAAGAAAAGCAGGTTGATAATATTACTTTTATTGGCTTTATTTTACAACAAAAATTAGTATCATTATTGCAAGCAGCCGATATCTTAGCTCATCCCCACTGTTCCGGGAAAGCTGCTACTTTTACATCTCCCTTGAAACTATTTGACTATTTTGCTTCCGCAACACCCATTGTAGCCACAAGAATTCCTTCCCTAACCGAATTTGAAAACACCAAGGTGATCGCCGCTTGGTGCAATCCTGATAGTGCAACCGAATTTACCGCATCGGTAGCCAGAGTTTTAGAAAGCCATCCCCGAAAAATGAATGGTTATTCCGACAGCATCGATTTCGTCAAACAATTTTCCTGGGAAAACCGAGCCGAAAAAATTCTCAGCTACGTCGATGAATCTTTACAACCAGTTAGGGAGTAGGGAGTAGGGAGTAGGGAGTAGTTAGGAGTTAGGAGTTAGGAATTAATTTCTCCTTGTCCCCTTGTCCCCCCCTACGGGTTGCGCCACTTGCTACAACCGAGGGAGCCTCGGCAACGCAGTGGCTTACCATCTCC
>CAYMZW010000191.1:4289-12203 GCA_964395005.1 uncultured Rivularia sp. | reverse complement strand
TCATGCTATCAACATATTTGCTGTCTATATTCTACCTTTACAGATGCTATTTAATACGCTTCAGCAACAATTTGATGTTGGGTTACGACGCTTTTTCAATTTTCGTTAATTAAGAATACTGTTTGTGCGTCTAACCCAAACTACAGTCTACAGTCTGTCTATATTCTACCTTTACAGATACCATTTAATTAAAAATGTCTACTTATCTATATTCAATGTTTAAGCAATTAATACGCTTCAGCAACAATTTGATGTTGGGTTACGACGCTTTTTCAATTTTCGTTAATCAAGAATACTGTTTGTGCGTCTAACCCAACCTACCAGAAGCGATCGCTTTATTTGTATTTACTAAAAGGATGTAATCTTACTGGTGCGTAGCCCCTCACAACATACCTTATAATTAAATTCTACACCTTTAGATCCCCCCAACCCCCCTTTAAAAAGGGGGGCTTTTTATTTGAATATCAATTCAAACTAAAAAACTACATTCCCAAAAACTGAATAAAATTCTCTTTCTGATCTTTAGAAGGTTTTTCAACTGGAACTACTTCGTATTTTTTAGCGCGAGGTTCTGCTAAAGTAACGCTATAATTACGCAGTTCATCTTGATGAAATACGGTTATTTCAATAGTATCTTGCGGTTGATAATCCTGTAATCTTTCGTTTAATTGTTTTCCGGTTACTTTAATTCCATCAATTGCTAATAATTCATCACCTGCGTCTATTCCAGCAATTTGTGCGGGAGAATCGGATTCTACAAATTTGATTGATTCTTTTCCATTATTGCTAACTACTTTTATTCCTAAGAATGGCTCTGAAGCTGTATCTTCAACTAATTCTAAACCAAAGGGTTCTAAATATTCGTTAAAAGGTAATTCTTCTCTACCGTGGATGTAGCGCTGATAAAATTCTGTTAAATCTGTTCCGGCTACTGATTCGATAATTTGCTTTAATTCTTCGGCAGTATAACCAATTTCATCTTTACCAAATTTATGCCACAATTTGAGCATTACGTCGTCAAGAGAACGCTGATTTTTATGACGAGAACGAATCATTAAATCTAGCAACAAAGTAATCATTTCTCCTTTTAAATAATAGGAGATTTGAGAATTTGGACTGTTAGCATCTTGACGGTAAAGTTTAATCCAAGCATCAAAACTTGATTCGGAAACTGGCTGTATTTTTCTTCCAGGTGTGGTTTGATATCTAGTTATTTCTTTACTTAAATTAATCAAATATGAACTTGTATCGTAAATTCCCGCTCTCAAAGGAATTAATAAATCGTAGTAACTTGTAGTTCCTTCGCAAAACCATAAGGAAGGTGTATAGTTTTCTTGGTCGTAATCGAAAACTTCCAATTCTTTAGGGCGAATTCGCTTGACATTCCATAAATGGAAGAATTCGTGAGCTACCAACTGCAAGAAACGCTCGTATTTATCGCGATCGCTAAATCCAAATCGGCGATAAATTAAGGAGCAGGAGTCTTTATGTTCTAATCCACCAAAGGCTTGTGCGGATAAGTGCAGTAGAAATAAATATTTTTCATAAGGTAAACCCCCGAACATATCTGCTTCTACTTCAATGATTTTCTTGATATCTTCAATCAAGGGTTCGACTTTGACGTTACCTTTTCCCCAAATCGCTAACTGATGGGGTTTTCCTCTAACTTCAAAATCATGTAGCTGATGGGTACCGATTTCAAAAGGGCTATCTACAAGAGTATCGAAGTCTTTAGCAACAAAAGTATTTTCTTGTGCTTTAACTACTGGCAATGTTGTAGTAACTTGCCATTGAGGTGGTGTTTGAATGGTAACGTTAATCGCTTGCTTATCGAATTCGGGGATTCTGAAAAAGATTGCCGCTCCATTAAAATAACCGTGGGTTGCATCTAAATGATTTGTACGCACGGTTAACTCGTTTGCAAAAATACGATATTTAACAGTTACTTCCGATATTCCATCTGTATCTATCTGCCAGTGATTTTTACCGATTTTGCGCCAATTTAGAGCTTTATCGTGACTAGTTGCCGAGAAATCTTGTAATTGCTTGGCATATTCCCGTACTAAATACGAACCGGGAGTCCAAACGGGCATTTTCAAATCTAAAGTTGATAACGAATAATCTTTTAAATGTAAAGTTACCTCAAACAGATGATTTTGAGGATTCGGCATTGCAACTTGGTAATTAATTGTTGCTGTGGCAGGATTTGTAGAGCTTTGAGTGCGAGGAGCGGTTAATTCGGTCATTTTTTAGCGCGATAATTATTTTTCTTCTAACATATAACCTATTTCTTGAAAAATGCCGTAACAAAAACGAAACAGATATAGCGGTTTATTTTCAAGGTATGAGGATAATGTTCAATTCTAGACGTTAAATTATAAACCATTTAATCGTAAGCTCATCAAAAACCCGGTTTTTCCAAAAAACCGGGTTGATAAAACCTAAAATTATTTTCTTCTGTTCCCCCCAACCCTATTCCCTATTCCCCATTCCCCCCAACCCTATTCCCCTTAACTCAAAACTCAAATTCTACCAGCCAAATTTACCAATTGCTTGAAATTAAGCAGATGAATCATATCTTTAGCGGTATTAATATTAACCCAAGCTTTCTCGTGGAGCTTTTCCATGATTTGGGTAGTTTCTTCTATACCGATGTCGGTAACGTCAGCTAAATCTTGAAAAGGAATATTGTAAATATTTTTTCCTTTTTCGGCTTCTTCACCGTAACTCTCACCTAGTGTTACCAAAGTATGAGACAACTTGACTGCTGGCGGTGCATTTCGCATTTGCAGACGTAAATTAACGTAACGCATCCGCCTTACCATCAGTTGCAGCATTCGGTGATGTAGCTGGGAATCTTTAAATAATATTTGAATAAAGCTTTCCCTAGATACGCTAATCAACTCTACCCTAGAAAGAGCAATTACATCGGTAGAGCGGGGAGATTCATCCAAAATCGCCATTTCTCCGAAGAAATCACCTTTACCTAAAATCGCTAGAGCGCGAGTATCTTCACTGTTAGTACGCCGAACTTTTACCCAACCCGATAAAATAAAGTAAACCGCATTACCCCAAGAATCTTCCATTAAAACGGCTCGCCCTGCCGGATATTCGTGCATTGTTGCAACGTTGAGCAGCCATTCTAAAGTTTGGGGATTGGCTGTACTCATTAAGGGGAAAATGTCACTAAAAACCTCTGTCTGCATGAAATATCTGCCACAAATAAATTAAAAAACTGGATGGAGAAAATACGTATATATAAATACATTCACAACCGTAATAGGTCAAATTAAATTTTAGATTTTAGATTTTGGATCGAGGAAAATTTATTATTAATGGTAATATTTGATGCCAAAATAATTATCCTCGTCATTAACCATAAGTAGAAGTTAATCTAAAATCCTGTCATAGGTTAGCAAGCAGATTACGGTTGTAAAATTTTGATTTATCTAATCGCAACTAAGTGCGAGTTAACGTTTAATGCCTCTATTACAGCACAATGATTTGCGAATGCTCATCAGCGGTTTCACTGACTCTTTATCTATGAATTGGGAATATCTACAAGTATCCTTAAATGACGATCTAAATTTTGCATAATTCCACCCAAGGATTCCAAAGCCTTTAATTGCACGGAGTTTAAGTCTTGTTTATTCGCAGCCAACCTTTGCTCTAATTCCCGTACTTTATAGCTTAACTCTTGAGAAGCTCCTAAAGCGTCACGACTAATATGGGTTAGCTGTTGTTGCTGGTAAAATTTTAATGCAGCGCCACGCAATACTTGTAAAGTTGCTTCTTCTCCGTGCATTCCGGGCATGACTCGCAAGCGTAACAGCAAACGGTGTTTTTGATACAAGCATTCTGTTTCTACTTGCTTTGCTTGCGCCAATGTCATTAGAGGTAAAGAATTCAACCGTTTTAATTCATTGAGTACGCCTTGAAATGCCGATAATGGAAGTTCATCTACTACCGACTGTACTATTCCGTTTAAACTCCAAAGTATTCTTGCTTTATAAGGCTGTCTTTCCAAATATAACCGACCGATTCCTCCAGCTAAAACTCTTGCTAGTAATTCGTTAAGCAGTTTCTTGGGTGGAAGTGTTGGCAGTATCTCATCAGCGCTAAATGATTCGGGAAGAGGTAGTTTTAATAAGGGTAAATTCTTTGCTGATACAATTTCAAAAGTATCTGAATCGGTCTTTTTTTCGGATTCTAGTTTAGATTCTTGCTTATTTTCACCATTTAAAGTTGTAACGGGATTTTGGCGCTGTTGGTTAGATACACTTTTTAATTTAACTCCCTTAGAAGAATCTAGTAATATTAAAGTATTATCTCCAGGAATTGATTCTTCTTCTTCTGAATTTTGTGTAATTTGTGTAATTTTTGCAATTAATGGATTCTCAACATTTTGTGCATTGTCGGAATCTAATTGATGTGAATTATCTAATTTAGACTCAGAAGATGCATTTTTGTAGTTGAGGTATTCTGACAATATGATGCGGTGAGCTTCGGCAGTCACGGTTCGAGTTGATACCGTGATTTTTAGGTAGGATAATATGCCATTCACATATTCTAGTGCTACCGTGTCTTTTGGATTAACGATGCCCAACAACAAATTGTTATATTCTAACTTCAAAGGTAAAACTTGATGATAGAGGCAAGCCTCAAAACATAAGATACCTTCTTCTATCAGTCGAAATATCTGCTCGCGTTCTAATTGCTGGTTTGGGTTTGGATGTGATGCACCGTCAGTTCCTATAGTCTTAAATGGCTTTTGATTGGCAATTGCTGAATTTGTATCAGTTGGTTTGCCCTCGGAAGACAACATAGGTCAAATCGCTTAATATTTTACTCCATCGTATTCGCTCTGTTAGTGATTTGGCACTATATTTACAAAGACTTTTCTGTAAATGCCTTGGTTATATTAATTACATTTACTTACAAAAATCCGTACAAAATCTTAGTAAAGACTTGTACGACGGAGAGCTTAAGCAAGTGCCGGAACACTGTCATATTCCTAACACTTATTGACTACGTACAGCTTGAGCCGCTAAATATACTTTTGTCCACTCTCCCATCACCTGGTGAGTTTTACGTTTGAGATTTTGGGCAATTTCTTCTGTTGTTTTACCCATTTTAGACATCTCTAAAACTTGCTTTTGCACTGGTGATAATTTTTCTTGCAGTTGCTCCCATTGTTCGAGTGTCAGCCCCAAATTATGCTCTAGCAATGAAGTTTCCAGCCAGTTTGACACTAATTCTGGTTTATCCTTGACTGCAAAAACCCGTATCGCATGATAGCCAATTTTCTCTCGTAACCGATAAATTTCTTTGATTGGCTTACCTAATTTTTTGGCGATCGCATCTTGGGTAAAGCCTTTAAGATACAGTTGCAGCCAGATTGTAGCATCTTCTCCCAAATTCTCTTTGAGATATTCGGAAAATTCTTTTTTAACTAATTGACGCTGTAATTCTTGCTCTTGACTTTTCTCCTCCTCTTGATAATCTTCGATAGCATTTTGATCCACCAAGCTAATGCGATTTTCCCCATCATCACCAAGCACTTCTTCGGAAACCAAACGCACCATATCTTTAGTAGGCACCTGAGTTAAACCGCCGCGCTGAGTTCTTTTTAAATAGTTTACAAAGCGATATACCAGTAATGGCTGATTGCGTATTGGGCGCATACAATACTCTTCCAAGCTTGCAAACACCAAAGCATTTCTCAATCTACTATCTTGGGTAAACTCAGAAATACAAGCCATCTGAGAAACCATATACTTATCGCTCTGCAACAATTCTTGCAGTACCTCTTGCAATACATCCAATACTTTACGCTGGCGATCGCGACTCAAGGAAACCCAAGTTTGGATTTTACTGCGTAATGTCGCCAAGCTTCCCAAACGAGTAATCAAATTGCGATAAGCACGCTCCCTTCCAATTCCCAAGTAGCGCTGACACAAAATCCGATAGCGATATTCCATCGCTTGTTTGGCAATCTTGTATTCTTTGACATTAAGATTGTCAAACCGTTCTTTATCGCTTCCTATTAGCCACTTAGCTATACTTTCTCTCGCTGCTTCGCTGTGCTGCGAACATTCTTCTGCTAAGCGATTGTGCCAATATTCTGTTAATTTATCCGCTTCAGATGATGTCATATTGCGATTGCGCTCCTCAAAACCCTGCCTTAAAGTTTGCATCACAACCCCCACTTATCACAATTGGTGTATTTAACTATTTGTCGTCTCATAGGGCAAAATGTCCAAAAAAAAGTTGATGGATTCTATTTTTAATACGTCTGATTCAAGCCAAGTTATGCAGTTTTTACCCATTAACTCTAAAACTAATCAATATAATAAGTAATTTAATCGCGAATTCGTCGCTATTTTCCTTAGTTTCATCAGGCTGTTAAATTTTGTAAAGCAAAATATTATTTGCAGTTAAATCCTCTATATATGTCTAAAGACGGATTTACAGATTACCAACTAAGTGAAATTAAAAGCTAATAACATTAGACTATTTTTAAACGTAAGAAATCATTTCACAATTTACGAGACGTTGCTCTATACATATTAGTTTCATCTCCAAAAAAACATTCCGGAATTAGTATTTAGATTGACAGATACTTGATTATTCTCAGAAGTTCGTTTGTATATCATCGCCGTGAATAGTATTCCGATCGGTTTTCAGATTTAACTTATCGGTAAAATTAGTTAGATCGATTATTATTCCGAAAACAAATAAAATTACTTATATAATCCGAATTTAAGACATTATCTATAGTTATTCATAATTTTGTGGCTATTCGGTTTGTAAAGCAGCACTCTTTTATAAAAGTATTTGCAAGCCATACTAATCTTATTCTGAAAAAAATTCCAAAAATGCGAAAGTACCCAAACGGGTACTATTTGTAACACAGCTTATTAAAAAAATAAAATATGATTATTAAAAACGGGCTATTGGGCGCGTAATATAAGAGTTTGAGGAAATTAACCCGGTAAGCTCGATACTGCCCAAAACCGTAAATTAGTTAACGACGGTAAGACCTACCTACGATAGGATTTTCTACAGAGAGTCTATATTCTTCAACATCTTCTGAATAAGCGATTGGTAAGACAGCTTCAACGTTTTCATGGGGACGAGGAATAATCACCCAAGATTCGAGAGTTCCACCATAACAGCTTTCTGCGGCTTCAACCCCAGCAGCCATAGCAGTTTTCACCTCCGAAACATCACCGCGAATATTAACCGTAAACCTAGCGCTACCAACTCTGATATAGCCAACAAGGGTAACTCTACCGGCTTTAACCATTGCATCCGCCGCTGCTAAGACGGCAGGAAAACCCTTAGTTTCTAAAGCACCAACTGCCTGTGATGACATTTATTATCTCCAATATTAATTAATAGCTATCGATATATTCTTTATCATCTCAGAAATCGACCAATCGCGAACTACATACGGAAAGGTTCTGATTTTGAAGTAAAGTGGATTGGTAAAACGCTTTCCACATTTTCTGGAGGATTGGGGACGATGTAATATTCCATTACTTTACCTCCATGAGATTCTTTTTCAACAACTTCAATGCCCGCTTCCACAGCACGGGTGACTTCAGAAACCCTTCCCCTGACAGCCACAAAAAAGCGTCCGCTTTCCGACTTATCGTAAAAAACTATTGAAACTGCGGCAGCCTTAACCATCGTATCCGAGGCTATAAGTATTGCAGGAAAACTTAGTGTTTCAATTACCCCTACTGCCATTGGCATGGCTTTACTCTCCTGAGTCAACGTATAAGTAAAAATAATTATACGGCGATGCGTAGTATTTTATTCACCAGATATGTGTTGTTTTATTTCTCAGAGGATGTTTGAAAAGTATAGTTTTTATCATAAATTTCGGATGATCCCCCCTTCCCCCCT
>CAYMZW010000191.1:0-4189 GCA_964395005.1 uncultured Rivularia sp. | reverse complement strand
TATAAAGGGGGGTTAAAGAAAGTCCCCTTATAAAGGGGGGTTAAAGAAAGTCCCCTTATAAAGGGGGGTTAAAGAAAGTCCCCAAAAAGGGTGTTAAAGTCCCCAAAAAAGGTGTTAAAGTTCCCCTTATAAATGGTTGTTAAAGTCCCCCTTTTAAAAGGGGGATTTAGGGGGATCTAAAAGTTTGTGGACTTATTTATGACTTTCGTACACATCCTCTGAGAGTAACTACTAAATTAAATCTGAAAAACATCAACCAGTATTTTTTTATCTTCTCGCAAGCGGCTACTATCTGGAGAATCGTAAAATATCATCAAACTATTTTTTTCTCCCCAACAAGAATATAGCGCTAAACCTTCAGCATGATCCGAACCAATGGTAAAAGGTAAGTCAAACAAAGGAAACAAACTATCATCCTGTTCGTGTATATTATTACCCGAATGATTCAAAACATCTTTCCAGCGAAAAACCTGCATTTCTCCTTCTAAAGCCATTGTTGGCCCTGCTAAGATAATTAAATCTTCATTTTGAAAACATAATTCTCGTATTCCCAAACCGTTCAAATCAAGAAAATGCTTTTTATATTTTGCACCTTCATCGGTTATCTCTTCCAAAGTAAGAACACCCGGTTCGGATTCCGTTAACTGTACTTCAATAATTACAGCCCATCCCCGCAAAACAGGGCCGCGCAAACCAAGAAATAAACGATTATTATTTGCTATAACTAAACCTTCAATATCCAAACCGTTATCTTTAGAAGGTATTCCACTAGTAATAAATGGTTTTAAATGTACGTCTTCTTTTAGCACCTCAAATAACGCATTACGCTCATCAATTTTCTGCAAACAAGCAGCGGTTTTGCTTTCACCCTCAGCAGGAACGCAAGATTTAACTAATTCACCGTTAACAACAGGAATTCTCGCCAAAATAAACCGATTTAAATCGGTAGTAACAGTAGCAAGTCTTTCTAAATCAGTTTCTAAATCTTTTCCTTTAGGTTTCTTGCGTTTAGTACTGTGAGAACCAGTTAACCACAGATAACCATTTCTAAAATCCATACCTTCAATATCAATTTCATCATCATCAAATAAATCGATATAATCCTTTAACAAAAAGCGTTGATGCTCCCCATAACTATGGCAGCCGATAGGAGAAAGACGTTCAACCCCAACCATTTCATCAGAGCCAACCCATAAGCTACCATCATCGCTAAAAGTAGCAGAAGAAATATCGCTGACAATATCGCTATATTCTTGCTCGAAGTGAAGTAAAACGCGAGTTAATAAAAAATATTCTAATTGAGACATATTATGTAGATAAAAGATACACCAATCTAACTATTTTGGCACAATTTTTGTAAAGTGAACTAAATTGAAAATTTTAAGGTATTCATTTTTGGGCAATACAAAATATAAAATTTTTTACTTACCCTTAAAATATATTTTTTTCCGTGTCCAATTTTTTTATATAAAAATCAAATTTTGCAAAACCTTACTAATTGCTGTTGAATATTTGTTAAAATATAAGTTAAGTAACATTCAATAACTCTTAAACAAATTATGCGGTCAATTGAGCAACTTACAGAAGAACTTTTATCTTTACCTAATGCTTCAAGAGCGCTTTTAGTAGAAAAGTTGGTTGAAAGTTTAGAATTTGATATCGATCCGGCAATTGAAAAAGCTTGGTTAAGTGAAGCAAAAAGCCGACGGGATGAAGTTCAGAATGGTTCTGTAGAAGTGATTCCAGGGGATGAAGCTTTGACTCAGGTTAGGAATTTACTTGAAACATGAAGTATGTTTTTCATCCCGAAGCTCTCACAGAGTATTCTGAAGCTGTTAAATACTATGCAGAGCAAAGAAGTGAAGTTGCTCAAGCATTTGTCAATGAGATTGAAAATGCGATTTATCGTATTAGAGAATTTCCTAGTCGTTACATGACTATTGAGCAAGACGTTAGACGATGCATGACACGTAAGTTTCCTTATGGAATTCTCTACACGATTGAGGCAGATTATATTCTTATTTTGGCAGTGATGCATTGCAATCGAGAACCTAATTACTGGAAAGATCGTAAATAGGGTTAAATTTACCTATGGAAAATAGAATGTAGGGTATGTTACGGCACGAATTAATTTGATTGAAAGATTACAAGTATGATAATGCCGTAACGCACCATTATATATTTAGGACTTACGCGATTGTCATAATACTGGTTGGTGCGTGACACTATAAAAGGTTATCACTACGTTCACAAATACTAAAAGTGTCACAGCACCCTACAATAAAAATGTGCCAGTTGCGTAAGTCCTAATATTAATAAAATGATAAATTAAGTATCCAACAACTTCTCATAATCATCCGGCGTATCAATATCAATTCCTGCTTCCGGTATCTCAATAGTTAATACTTCATCTTGATATTTACGCATCAAAGCTTTCGCACCTCTATCACCTTCAAGCAGTATTAATTCTCCAAATAAAGCACAATCGAATAAAGCCGGAACACCAACAATATCATCATAACTAGAAGCAATAATTCTATTCCCCGTTTCTTGATATTTCTGAATTAATTTATTAAAAACTTTTACGTTAATCAACGGTTGATCTGCTAATGCAATAATTACAGCATCTAAATTAGAATTACTTTCTTTTATACCAGCAATCCCCGCACGAATTGAAGAAGACATTCCCGTTTCCCAATCTGGATTTTCTACTATTTCAACGGCTAATTTATCAATTTCAGGTTTAATAAGTTCCGCATAAGCACCCAAAACCACTAATATAGGTTCACAAATAGAATTCAACCCAACCTTGACAGCATGAGATATTAAACTGCTTCCCTGATAAATTAAAAGCTGTTTCGGTTTTCCCATCCGACTAGCTTTTCCCGCAGCCAACATAATTAAACCAACATCTTTCATCAATTATCAGTTACCAGTTATCCGTTATCCGTTATCAATTATCAGTGAACAGTTATTAACGATCGCTTATCCGTTGCCAACTCTTCCTTTCCCATGAATTGGAGCATTTCTATATCTCAAAAATCCCCCATTCCTTCCAGATATCACCGTTTGAATTTCAGCAACTATAGAAAGTGCGATTTCTTCAGCGTTATCTGCACCAATATCTAATCCAACGGGACTATAAATATTAGCATTTACCGTAATTCCTTCTTCTTTTAATTCCTCTAATATCCGATTTGTTCTTTTTTTCGGTCCAAGTATTCCCAAATATTTTAAATTATTAGGTAACAATACTTTGAGCATTTCTAAATCATCTAAATAATTATGACTCATCACTACGGCGACGGTACGCTCGGTAATTTCTATATTATCTAAAATCTCTTCGGGAGCAGAAAGCTGTATTTTATCGGCTTGTGTAAATCGCTTTTTACTAGCTTCTCTAGAGCGGTTATCTACTACTGTTACATCCCAACCAAGTTGCTGACTAAAGTTTACTAATGGTAGAACATCGTAACCGGCACCAAATACAATTAAAGATAAAGGTGGTTGAATTACTTCGATAAATACTTCTATTTTTCCAGCCGTTAAATTATACTCTTTTAAAATAGATTGATTATTTAGCAATGCCGCTTTTGTATCGCTTAGAACTGCTGTTAATAAATTATCATCTGCCAAATTATTGATAATAGTATCATCACCTAATAATAAACGCTGTCCGACTTGGATTTGAGTATCATCTTCAACTAAAATTACCGTGGCGATCGCCCCATAACTTCTACTAGCCAAACATTTTTTGATAAAAGCAATTTCCTGTAATTTATTCTGTTGTAAAGCTTCGATTAAAACATAAGCAATACCCTGACAACCAAGCCCCAAACCCCAAATCATATCTTCTTCTGAGGTGGTATCGTATTTAATTAAGCGGGGATTTCCGGAGTTAATTACAGATTGGGATTTTTCAAAAACATCACTTTCCAAACAACCACCGCTAATTGCACCAATAGTATTACCACTATTACTAATTAACATTCTTGCGCCAGGGCTTCTATAAGTCGAGCCGCTGACTTTCACTAAAGTTGCTATTGCTGTTTCGTTAGTTTTTTCTAAATTTTCGATTGCTGAAATGATATTTTTTAATTCTTTCATTACAAAAATATGGAATAGGGAATAGGTATTTTATTTGATGAATTTTCGTTATTATTCAAAATTTAGGGAGACGTGATATATC
>CAYMZW010000190.1:0-12212 GCA_964395005.1 uncultured Rivularia sp. | reverse complement strand
CAAAATCATTATTTGACCATTCTTCTAAGAGCGATTTCCAAACACGAGCAATTCCTGTTTCGTACAGTTGGAAAAATACGCCGTCAATAAGAATCTTCGGATGTATGGAATAATGTTTTTTAAGAAAAATACCTCGGTTGCGAACGTGCAATGCTATCTGGTTCAAACGGCCATCGCGACCTGTAGTATTTTGCTTGTGCCGCATGAAAGTTTGAATATTAGGAATCGGTGTTAGAGTATATCCTGTTAATCTTGCTCTCAAACACAAATCTACATCATCCCAATATCCTGGGCCATAATCTTCACACCATCCACCCAAAGTTTCTAAAGTAGATTTTTTGATACACAACGCCCATCCTTCTATATATTTCTCTCCAAGTTCATTTTGCACGAAACCCGGTCCTGAAATTCCTTCACCTGCAAGATTACAAAAAAGCTGTGCGGGGAATTTTGAAATTTCTACATCATTATTTAAGTAGAGAATGTATTCACCTGTTGCAACTTCCAAACCTTGATTATTCGCAGCAGAGAATCCCCTATTTTCTTCATTACGGATCAGTTGAATTTCGTGCTGTTTACAAAATTCTTCTAGTTCTAATTTTCCCTGTGATTGACTGCCGTTATCAACGAAAATAACTTCATTTTTACCTAGATTTTTTAAGTTATTTTTCCAAATATTTAATAAGTCGGTATGGTCCCACCAGGGTACAACTATACTAATTAATGTATTTTTTATTTCATCGTTATGAACGGATGTAGGATTAAATTGATTCCGGTCAGATGTGATATTTTCTGAACTATTGCTTTTACTCGCTTCAACCCAAAAGCAGCTTTGTCCGTGCGACCAATAATCATCTATTGTAATTTCTTTAAAACCTACATTTCTTAATAATTCACGCAAGCGAGATTTAGTAAAACCAGTTTTATGATACTCTCCTGGATGAGTCTGTAAACCAAAAATAGTATCTAACTGCCAATTCCAACGTTCTTCTTCTGGTTTAGCTAACCATTGTTGTAAGCACCATTCTAAATTGGGTAAATTCATTATTAATTTACCATTATTTTTCAAAACTCTTGCCCATTCTTTTAATGCTTCGGGCACCTCATATTTACTAAGGTGTTCAAGCATATGTTCTGTAAAAATTTCATCAACAAAATTATCTTCAATAGGAAGTTTAAATACATCTACGTTTAAAATACCTGGAGCTTTAACATATTCATCAATATTTAAGTATCCTTCTCTAATCTTTGTCCCACATCCGAGATGTAATTTAAGTAAACCCTGATTAGTTTCCATCTTATTCCTATATAATTTCAATAAATGTTTTATGCAAATAATTTCTATTCGCTTTACTTCCTAACTTCCTTCTTCAAATTCTCCAAACCCAACCTATAATCTTCCCTTTCAGGATTCAGCTTCACCAACTTTTCTAAAACTTCAATTGCCCCCTCCATATCGTCCAACTCTAACCGCACTCTTAATAAACCGTCCAGCGCTACTTGATTATTTGGCTCCCGTTGTAACACCAACTCAAAACCTTTTTCCTGCTGCTTTAAAGTTGATTCCACAGATGCAGCTTGTGGCACATTCTGTTGTTGAAAAACTTGTTGTATAGCAGGAATTACTGCCATCACCGTAGAACCAAAAAAAGATACTATCGAGATTAAAATAACTAACTTCTGCCGTTTTTTAGCTTTCTCACGGTTTTTAACTACGTATTCTTCCTTAGAACCATCCATGTTTTAGCAGTTGCTGTGGTAAATACTGAGTTTAATAAACTCTTTCAGTTCTCAGGATACCCAGCACCTCAGCAAAACTATCACGCTCTTATATATTTTTTTTAATCGCGATCGCATTACATTCATATGCAATCTTCTCAACACCGTCGGAGAATACAAATCTACGTCTTAGAGGATGTTCTAAAAGTTATATTTAATACCTTTACCGGCGATTAAAATCACGGCTACACAAGCAAAACCCCTCCGGGTTCACCACTCCCCTCGTACTGCGGGATGACGACCCACGGGGGAGGGTTCACCGTCTGCACGGGTTTAAAAAAATTAGCCCACGGAGGTGGGCTTTGCCTGTGTAGTAGCGGTTTGAACCGCCGGATACTTCTAAAACATCCTCTTATCGCTTTGTTTATAAGAGAGGGGAATTTATTCCAACGTGATTATCAAAGCTCAATCTGAAGAGAAATTTAAACCGCACTAAATAAAATCTTTATTAAAAGATTCGCAAAGCTTACCCAAAGATAACAAAATCTATTTCATAAGATAGGTATCCTTGCATCGCAACTTTCATCCAAAAGTGAATCTTTATCACAATATAAGAAATTTGGCGTTGCTCAATCCGGGTAGGAATTTAAATGTAGAGACGGGAAACCTTTGCGTGTCTACAACCTATTGAAAACCGCTATAGTAAAATTATTTCCTAAATTTCACACACATCATATAACTCGCTTTAATATTAATGATATCAAGATTTTTTCTCAAAAACAGCAAGTTTAATAAAATACAGTAGTCTCGATCGCCAAAGTTTAATTTTTTATCGAAAGTAAATAAATCTACAACATCTTATTTACAAAAATTTGATAATTTAATCTGATTCATAAACTATTTATAATTCCATAATGTCGAACAAAGAAGCCAAAAAGGCTGAATCGGTTTCTTGGCTTTGACTACAACTCATCTCCAGTTAGCTCTGAGACACTGCCTGAGCAAAGTAATTATTAAGATAATATTAAAAAATACTTTAGATGGTATGAAAATCTGGATGTTTGCGATAATGTAAGTAACGGTTAATAGAAAACGTTGAATATTCGTAGCTCGCTGTTCTATATCACTATTGTGCAAAATCGTATAGTGAATTTCCGAATTTTCTACTTGATCTCGGATTTGTCATGATTTGTACATATTGTGTTGAACTAAGCATCTGAAGAATAAAAATTTCTTGGATAGCTTTAAATCTACTTGTGTTGCTGACAAATTAATTTGCGCCGGTAAATCAGTTGTAAATTTTGTGTTCGTTCCAAAGTTTATTAGTGGTGATTACCGAACAAAACCGAAATTAACAGTAACCATGTTGAATTAGTTATGCTATATTCAAGAATAGTGAGACTTGCTTTGCGTGCATTACCGAACTCTACGCAGAGACTATTAATTGCAAAACACAAAGCATTTTTGCCCAAGCATTTACCCAAATTTTTATTACATTTTTAATTGAGGTTATGGCTCAACAAGTAATTCACCCAATGGTGAAATTGCAACGCAATGTTCAATCGCTCGTAGATTCTCAGATCATCAAGCCTACAGATAGCATCTGGAAAATTGCTTTACTTTATGGCGACGAATGGCAGCACTGGAAACGCGAACTGGTTGATTTCGGCTTTACTATGCAAGACCCCGTCAAGGAGTTACTTGCAGTTGAAGGATGGGATGAAGAATAATTGAATTTGATGCTCATTTCACAAGGATGTATGTGTAGTAAACGGTGAATCAAATATCTCCTTCTCACAGAGGCGATCGCCTTTAGCTTTGGCTATCTCTTTAGGAGACGTTCTGCTAACGCTGAACACCGTATACACTAAGCGCAAATTCAGCTAGATAATTAAAATAAAATCAGCTGAGGGCAGGTTATAAATCTGTATTCGCGCAAGTGGACTTGGATCGTGTAGCAGCCTATATTGGCGACTTTCAGAATAAATTCTCTTCATCCTACTTTTTTAATTAACCAACGTCATACGCTCAGCAGGCAGCCTGCTAGCGCTGTTGCAACTTCTTTTGCGGTTTGATATCTATCTCGTGGCAAAGGTTCTGTAACTTTATCTATAAGTTCTTTTAACTCAGGGGTAACGGTAGGAACCTTGGTAACATCAAACCGAAAGTTTCGTCCTTGTTGACGATAAAATTTAAATGGGTTCTCACCCGTGAGTAGAAAGATTAAAGTTGGCCCAATAGCGTACAAGTCTGACTGAGTTAATGGCTGTCCTCGTTCTTGTTCGGGGGCACAATACCCTTCTGCACCGATACGAGTCCCTGGTGCAGTACCAATTTCTTTAACTGCTCCGAAATCCAGTACAACTATTCGATTATTGGAATTTCGCACCATTAGATTAGCCGGTTTAATATCGCGATGAATCAACGGTGGATTTTGACCGTGCAGATAATCAAGAATCTCACAGGTTTGCATCATCCATTCTATGGCTTGATTTACCGTTACGGGTCCCTTGCGATAAACAAACTTTTCTAAATCTTGGCCGTGGATTAATTCCATTGCCAAATATTTCTTTTTGTCTTCTATGAAGAAGTCGTAATACTTAGGAATTCCAGGATGATTGAGTAATCCTAAAGTATCGGCTTCTCGTTGAAATAATTCTCGTGCTTTAGCAATTTTCGCCATATCGGCATTCATTTGTTTAAGCACCAATAGTTTCGGACGACTAGTTGTTATGCCCCCCGAATCCCAAGCTAAATAGGTAGTGCCCATACCTCCCTGCCCCAAAGTTCGCAACACCTGATAGTGGCGAATTGTCAACTGTATCGAGAGAGGTTTACCGCAATAAATGCAAAACAAGTTATCCGGAGAATTTCCTTCATGAGTACAACTTTCCGGATCTGGCGCAGGAATTTGTGCAGATGTTGGCGCAATAGAATGTAGTTCAACTTTTAAAAATTCTAGTTTCAAAATGGGACCACCCCGAGCCAATTGCAGAAAACAATTATCACGTAACGGAGCATGAGTTACTAAAATACCGTTAACAAAAGTACCATTAGTACCTTTGCTAACAATTTCCCACGAATCAACCTTTCTCTTAGAATTTGTATTTCTCAGTTCTAAATGATATCGGGAAACTAAATTATTATCCAAAACAATATCATTATCTGCTGCTCGCCCCACTCGAATCGCCGTAGATTCATCAAAGCGCCAATTTTCTAACGGTGTTTTGCTCTGCGCTTCTAGTAGAGTTAGAGTAATCACAATACTTAGGAACTATAAATTATGAAGGATAAAATCATCAGGTATCAGAGCGGTCTTGAAATCCATATTCCCTACATATTTATTTTAATATTCGGCTAATTAAGTGTTTATTTACTTAACAAAAGTGAGCTTTAACATAATTTAAGCATAATTATCTAAAAAGCTACCCATTAATGTGTCTCTTCAGACATTCAAATCTAATTGTAGCAATGTTTTTGCTCAATTATCCGGATAATTTTTTTAATAGCAATATACATATTTGTTAGAAGGGAACAGGGAATAGCGGTCAGACCCCGCGCCCTAAAAGGGTTCGCTAGTTGCTCATGGGGGAAACCCCCAAGACCGCACTAGCTCACCGCCGCAAGGCGCAAGGGAATGCTGACCAAGAGAGGGAACGGGTAACAGAAAATATTAGTAACAATAGTGAGTTTTCCAAGCTTTTGATTAGTACTCCTTTTCATTAATTCTGATGGGTTCGTAGTAAGGGTTTTAACCCTTAATTCTAAGATTTAAAAATCTTACTACAAGCTTTTAGCCATCAAAACTTTTGAAAAGGAGTACTAATACTCCACCACGATAATTATGATGGCTAACACATTGGTATTTGTAGGTTGGGTGTCGCTGCGCGCAACCCAACATCCGTGTTGAGATAAAAGATTAATTTGTCTCCTATTCCCCATTCCCCATTCCCTAATCTTTATCACCTATTCCCATCTAAATTTGGTCTTACCTTTGCTCGCAGAAGCACGGCAGTAATATTATCATGACCGTTGTATTTATTCGCTAAATCGATTAAATCTCTTACGCCTTTTTCTAAATTGGCTTGCGAACTAATTAGATTAAGTAAATTACTCCGCCAGTTTTTTTCTAATAAATCGTTATCCGATAAACCATCAGAAGTTAGAACAAACAGCGCATCTTCATTAATTTCTAAAAACTGTACCTCTGGAGTAATAAAATTATTATCTCTAGGCCCCAAAGCTTGCGTTAACTGATAAGCATCCGGACGAGAATAAGCTACACTCGGCTCAACTCCACGAGAAATTTCTCTTTGCCCTACTTCATGATCTACAGTAATTTGTTCCAAACCTCCTTTACGAGTAACTCGATAAAGACGGCTATCACCTACATGAGCCACCGCGACGCGAGTACCTTGGATCAAAACTACCACTAAAGTAGTACCCATCCGACCTACGCCAGAACGAGCATCCTGCTGATTGATATCGTGAATCGCTTTATTTGCTTGAAAAACCCCTTTGCGGATCACTTCTTCATTCGGAAGCCCGTCAGATTGCCAATTTTCTTTAAAATATTCTCGTAAAGTACTTACTGCCAACTCGCTGGCTACTTCACCACCTGCGTGCCCACCCATCCCATCGCAAAGAATATATAAACCTTTTGCTTGTGCAACTTTACTTTTAGGCAATTCGACTTTATTAACTTTGGTTTCGATACCAAAATAGTCTTCATTGCGATCCCGTTGTTTGCCAACATCGGTAAGCCCAGCATTGTCTAAGCTAGCCAACTGCATTGGTAAAACAACCGTGGGTGTGTCGTCAATTTTTGTTGGGCTTTGCTCTAATTCATCTAGCTGCAAAACTGTAGCACTTGAAACTTTTGGTTTAGAAGCAATAATTAAGTTATCTAGTGAATTTTCTGTTGAATTTTCTGTTGAATTTTCTGTTAAATCTTGCGAACTATCTTCGTATCCGAGTGACTCACCTTCCAACTCCGTAGAAATTAACTGCAATCGCGATCGCAATTCTTCAGATGTTGCGATTTCACCGGATTCTAAATTCCCCAAAAGTTCTAATAATAAACCGAATTGAGTACGCTGCGATTCTCTAAATAATGCTTGCCAAACTTTTCCTAAAGCTTTAACTGTATTAATATTTTGATTATTTTCATTAATATCTTCTGGGGAATCTGGGGAATCTTTACGTATATCTGGGTACAAGCGTTGTAAAGCTAGAGACTTATCTTCATCAATTCGTAAATTATGTAAATCTAAAAGACTTTGACGACAATTGAAGGGTTCTAACAAATCCCACAACTGAGTCATTTGATAAAAATAATGTATAATTTGCAGCGATGTAGTTGCTTCATCCTGCCATAGTTCTAATAAATAAAACCAATCGGAGCGGTCTTCAATTAGAATAACTTCCATATTCTCCATTTTCCACGCATCATGGATAGGAGGAATACCTAAATTGCAATGTGGTTGTAAAGCGATATAAGTTTTAGCCAGACTAGGAATTTTATCTTCACCTGCCAAGTTACTTGTAGATTGCTCTAATTGCGGATTTGCCAACATCGCATCTATTAACGACACTTGATACGGCTGGCAATCGATAACTTTTACACAGGCTTCAGCTTTAACAGTATTTTCAAAAAAAGTTGGTAGCGATTCGAGCATTTTATAGCGCCCTTCGGAATCTAAATAAGAACCCGCTTCAAATAATTTAGGAGTTTCTTGAGAAGTATTAGAAGAAATACTAGAAATATTAGAAATATTATCTTTAGCTGTTTGCTGTAATTTATTTGTTAAATCAACCTTCTGTTCATTGTCTGCTTCAACAGCCGAATCACCTTCTTTAATTGCGATCGCCAGCCAAATTTCAGAACAAATTGCATTGCAGCTATGACACTCTACTGCATCTAAAGGCATATTGGCTCCGCACTGCTGACATTCCTTTTGTGTTAAGGATGCCCCGCAGTGTTGACAAAACTTGTTGCTGTTAGGGTTTTCAAAATTGCAAGTCGGGCAAATCAGCATTATATCCGCGTCCTTAATTCCCGCTAAAAAGGTGCTGGCCATTAAAATTAGTTGTTACTGGTAGTTTAGCCTCTGCTTGCTGCATAGCAATAAAATATTTATGCTTTTTCCAGAATATCCAGAATATATATACTATTCCAATTGTGACGTATATTATCTCTAACTTTGAAACATTGGTAAATTAATTGTAAAACATACAATTAACCTCTGTAGGATACAAATTGAAAAACTGCTTAAACATTGAATAAAAATGCTGAAACACCCATTTTACAGAGACTATCAGCAAAATCATCGCAACAATAATTAATACAGTTTTCTTTCCCCGTTCCCTGTTCCCTGTTCCCTGTTCCCTGTTCCCCGTTCCCTCTCTTGGTCAGCATTCCCTTGCGCCTTGCGGCGGTGAGCTAGTGCGGTCTTGGGGGTTTCCCCCATGAGCAACTAGCGAACCCTTTTAGGGCGCGGGGTCTGACCGCTACTCCCGAATCCCAAATCCTTCTCAACAGGCAATTCAACAGAAAAACAAGTACGTGATAAACCACTTTCAACCTTAATTACCCCACCCAAATGCTTTGTAAGCTTTTGCACCAATGCTAAACCCAAGCCCGTGCCACCTTGTTTCCAAGGATCGTTGCTGGGAATCCGATAAAACTTATCAAAAATACGTGGTAATTCAGCGGAAGGAATTTCAACTCCAGTATTTATTACTTGAAACTGAATATTGTCGGATTTCATTTTAACGCCAACAATTATTTGCTCGCCAACGGGACTAAATTTACAAGCATTAGTCAGTAATTCTACCAAGATTCTTTCTAAACTAAATGGATCGCAAACTATAGCTGGTAAATTCGGTTCTATGGCTAAATTTAATTTTCGCTCGCAGCAATTACGATTGCGTGCATTAAATAACTCAACTACTCGCTTCAACCAATGATTAACGTCAATTTTTTCTAAAACTAATGCTTTAGTACTAGTATCAAGTCGCTGTAAATCGAGAAAATTATTGATCAAGCTAATTTCTCGCTCGCATTCATTATTCAAAATTTGAAAGTAACGAGATACTTTGGAATTTTTGATAGAATTTTTTGTAAACTTTTCTGTAGAATTTTCTGTAGAATTGTTTACTGCTTCGTTTGTTTCTAAAGCTTGCCAATCGTTTTTGAGCTTTATTTCCAACATTTGAATTGCCATTTTCATATTGGTTAATGGCGTGCGTAACTCATGGGATACCGTACTTAAAAATTCATCTTTGAGCCGGTTAAGAGATTCCACCTCTTTTAATTGAGCTTTCGCTGCTTTTTTACTTTCTCTAACTGCTATTTCCGCTTTTTTATACTCAGTAATATCAATACAGCAACCAAGATAGCCTTCAAAATTACCGTTGGATGTAAAATAAGCAACGCCAGTTTCGGAAATCCAGCGATAATTACCTTCGGCGTTTTTTAAACGATATTGAATTTGAAATTTTTCTTTTTCTTTAAGTGCTTGAGAATAGGTTTCTAAATATAAATTTTTATCATCATTATGTAAATTATTTAACCATCCCCAAGCCAATTCTTGCTCAATTTTACGTCCGGTACACTTTAACCAAGAACAATTAAAAAAGTTATGCAGTCCCTTTTCATCCGTCGTCCATAGCATAACTGGTGCGCTATCAGCTAATTTACGGAAACTTTGTTCGTTTTTTTTGGAAATTTGAGAAAGTTTGTAAGTAGTAATATCCTCACAAACCATCAAAATTTTTATATTTTGCTCTGCATCAATTAGTGTTCGAGCTTTTACTTTTACCCAGACAATTTTGCTATCAGGGCAATTTAAATAAAATTCATTATTACCAACTTCTTCTGAAGAGCTTCTCAATAATTCTGTTAGCAGATTAGATAGTCTTTCACGTTCAAAAGAAGAAAATAAACTAAAAATAGATTCTTGAGTCAAATCGGAAACTGCATAACCTAAACAGTTAGCACCGAATTGATTTACAGATAAAATTTTTCCAGTAGTATCTAAAGAAAAAAATATGCCAGGAATTTGATCGTACAAAGTACGATACCAATTTAGCTCTTCTTGAGTACTACTTAGCGCTTCAGTCGAATAGTTTTCTAATTCCGATGTTATTTCAGGCACAAGTTCCAAGCGTACAGATTTTGCAGATAGAAGACTTTGTTTTCGGCTTTGATGCCAGTTAAATGACTGCTCTAAGCTCATAAGGATAATGCACCCTAATATTAAGAATAAGTTTTGACAATAAAAAAAAGAATATTATACAGCTTTTGGTAGCATTTTTGTCAAAGGCATGATGTTACAAATCATGTAAAATATGTAAAATAAAAATTATAACAACTGCATAAGCTCGCGATATATCTAATACATTAATCCGATTAATTATTTATTTTTAGTAACTCACTTACTTATTACGGATTTTAATCAAATATTGACTTTAAGGGGTGATGGTTGTTATACCCTTTTTTTGTGGTTTGCCAATCATTTGAGAAAAACCAATTTGTGTAACAATTTAACTTCTTCAGAAGTTAAATCGCGCCATTCACCTAAATGCAAAGTATCTAATTTAAGGTGAGCTATGTGAATTCGCACCAATCGTAAAGTAGGAAATCCTACAGATGCAGTCATGCGGCGAACTTGGCGGTTTTTTCCTTCAGTTAAAGTAATTTCTAACCATGAAGTAGGCACATTTTTGCGAAATCTGATCGGCGGAATACGTTCGGGTAAAACTGGTTCTTGCGACAATAATTTTACCTGTGCCGGTTGGGTACGGTAATTTTTAATTACCACGCCTTGTTCTAATTTATTTAAAGCATCTATAGTCGGAACTCGTTCCACCTGTACCCAATAAGTACGATGATGCCCAAAGCGAGGATGACAAAGTCGATGTTGTAATTGTCCGTGGTTTGTTAACAGTAATAACCCTTCACTATCAGAATCTAAGCGTCCAACAGGATACACATTTTTGACAGAGATATAGTCTTGAAGAGTATTTTGATTTGGCGTGTCTTTGGAAAACTGACTCAGCACGCCATAAGGTTTATAAAAAAGAATATAGCGATGTTTATTTTTGGGCATTGGTAATTAATTGGTAATTGGGCATGGGCCGCCTCGCATTGGGCATTGGGCATGGGGCATTGGGCATTGGGCATTGGGCATGGGGCACAGGTAATGAGTAATCTAAAATTCTTAACTCCATCCGTTGCCTAACTCCCAACTCCTAACTCCTAACTCCTAACTCCTAACTCCTAACTCCTAATTCCTTGATAATTGATAATTGATAATTGTTAACCTATTTCTTCCGCTGGCAAAAAAAAATGATAGTATATTCTCTGAATGCTAGGGGTGCCTGTTTTTAACGGGCTGAGATTACACCCTTTGCACCTGAGTCCGGATAATACCGGCGGAGGGAAGCTGTTTATTGAGGAAACCGAATATGCGTACACAATGGGTTGCTAAGCGGCGCGGACAAGATAATGTTTCTCAGATGCATTATGCTCGTCAAGGTGTTATTACTGAAGAAATGCACCATGTTGCCACACGGGAAAATCTGCCCGTGGAACTCATTCGCGACGAGGTGGCGCGGGGAAGAATGATTATCCCAGCGAATATTAATCATACTAATTTGGAACCAATGGCTATTGGCATTGCTTCTAAATGTAAGGTAAACGCGAATATTGGCGCTTCTCCTAACTCTAGCGATTTAAATGAAGAAGTAGATAAGTTGAAATTAGCGGTTAAGTATGGCGCTGATACCGTGATGGATTTATCTACAGGTGGTGGAAATTTAGATCAAATTCGTACCGCCATTATCAACGCTTCACCTGTTCCTATTGGCACGGTACCTATTTATCAAGCTTTGGAAAGCGTTCACGGTAATATTGAAAATCTAACTGCTAATGATTTTCTCCATATTATTGAGAAGCACGCTCAACAAGGTGTGGACTACATGACTATCCATGCCGGAATTTTGATTGAACATTTACCTTTGGTGAGAAACCGGATCACGGGTATTGTATCTCGCGGTGGTGGAATTATTGCGCGGTGGATGCTGCACCATCACAAGCAAAATCCGCTTTATACTCACTTTGAAGATATTATCGAGATTTTCAAAAAGCACGATGTTTCTTTCAGTTTGGGAGATTCTTTGCGTCCCGGTTGTACCCATGATGCTTCCGATGAAGCGCAATTAGCCGAACTTAAAACCCTCGGACAATTAACTCGCAAAGCTTGGGAGCATGACTTACAGGTGATGGTAGAAGGTCCCGGACACGTGCCGATGGATCAAATCGAGTTTAACGTTAGAAAGCAAATGGAAGAATGTTCCGAAGCTCCTTTCTACGTTCTCGGACCTTTAGTTACCGACATTGCACCCGGTTACGACCACATTACCTCAGCAATTGGTGCAGCGATGGCTGGCTGGTACGGAACTGCAATGCTCTGCTACGTAACACCAAA
>CAYMZW010000189.1:0-12219 GCA_964395005.1 uncultured Rivularia sp. | reverse complement strand
AATCGGAGTGGTAAAAAATATGTATTATCAAGGTGCTGTTGAAAGTACTGCTAACACGGAATCGGGTAGCCGCATTTTTCTATATGAAGTAGTGGGTTTACGTCAGAGCGAAGAAACTGACAAAACAAACTACCCAATTCGTAAAAGTGGCAGTGTATTCATCAGAGTGCCTTATAACCGCATGAATCAAGAAATGCGGCGTATCTCTCGTCTAGGCGGCAAAATTGTTAGCATTCAATCAGCGGACACTTTGGAGCCACTTAACGGTAAAGTAGCTTCAAATGGTGCCAAAAATGGTAACAAAGGGAATGTTGAAGCCACATCAGAGTCTAGGAAGAAGGATAAAAAAGGCAACACCATGACTGAAGCGAAAGCCAAGAAGAAGGACGTTCCCGTAAATATTTACCGTCCCAAGAATCCATATGTAGGTAAATGTCTATCTAATCAAGAATTAGTAGGTGAAGGCGGAATCGGTACCGTGCGTCATCTTAAATTTGACATTTCCGGCGGAGACTTGCGTTATCTTGAAGGTCAAAGTATCGGTATCGTTCCACCGGGAGTAGACAAGAATGGTAAGCCTGAGAAACTCAGACTGTACTCCATCGCTTCAACTCAACATGGTGATGACGTAGATGATAAAACTGTATCGTTGTGCGTGCGTCAATTGGAGTACAAACACCCCGAAACTGGCGAAACAGTCTACGGCGTTTGCTCAACTTTCTTGACAAGTCTTGAAGTTGGAGCAGATGTTAATATTACTGGCCCGGTGGGTAAGGAAATGCTTTTACCTGACGATCCAGAAGCTAACATCATTATGATGGGAACTGGAACTGGTATTGCTCCTTTCCGTGCTTATTTATGGCGGATGTTCAAGGATGAAGAGAAGAAAGTAAACACCGATTATCAGTTCAAGGGCTTTGCTTGGTTGATATTTGGTATTCCTACAAGTCCTAACATTCTTTATAAAGAAGAACTCGAAGAAATACAGTCCAAGTATCCCGATAATTTCCGTTTAACTTACGCTATTAGCCGCGAACAGAAGAATAAAGACGGCGGTAGAATGTACATCCAGCACCGTTGCGAGGAGTACGCAGAAGAATTATGGAAAATGGTTCAGGATGAAAAAACTTATGTCTACATTTGCGGTTTGAAAGGTATGGAAGACGGTATTGATGCCGCGCTTTCTGCTGCTGCCGCTAAAGATGGTGTCGAGTGGAGTTCTTATCAGAAGCAACTCAAAAAAGCACACCGCTGGAATGTAGAAACTTACTAAGAAAAGTTGTTAGTCGAAAAGTTAATTTAGTTTACTTTTGACTGCTGACTTTTGACACAAAACATTTAGGTAGGGTATATTGCCCTACCTATATTATTATTTGATTTTGGATTTTAGATTTTAGATTTTGGATTATCCTCTTCTTGAAAGAGATAAATATATTTAAGATGGTTACAGGTTTTAGATTTTAAATTTTTCAACTAAAATTATAAAATTTATGAATTTTAGATTATCTCCTGCCTTCCTACTTGAAGGTAGGGACTTGTTTATAGTCCAAAATTCAAAATCCAAAATCCAAAATCCAAAATTAGGAGGGTGCTATAACCGTGGCTTTTAAACTGGGAATCTTGGGATTGGGTACTGTAGGATGCGGTACTGTGCAGTTATTATCAGATAGCGAAAATCGCCATCCTTTACTAGAAGAGATTGAAATACATCGCGTCGGAGTGCGATCGCCAGATAAGCCACGTGATGTAGAATTGCCCGAAGGGGTTATCACTACAGATTTAGAGGCAATTGTCACCGACCCCGAGGTCGATATTGTTGTAGAAGTAATGGGTGGATTGGAGCCAGCCAGAGAATTGATGCTCAAAGCTATTCGTAATGGTAAGCACGTAGTCACTGCGAATAAAGCTGCTATTTCCCGGTTTGGAGAAGAACTATATACAGCCGCCAATCAAGCGGGAGTATATGTAATGCTTGAGGCATCGGTAGGTGGTGGAATTCCGGTAATTCAACCTTTAAAGCAATCTTTGAGTGTTAATAAAATTCAAGCCGTTACGGGAATTATTAACGGTACTACTAACTACATCTTGACGCGAATGCAGAACGAAGGCAGTAGTTTCGATGATGTATTAGCCGATGCTCAAAAGTTGGGTTATGCAGAAGCAGATCCTACAGCCGATGTAGAAGGTTTAGACGCTGCCGATAAAATTTCGATCTTGGCATCTATAGCTTTTGATGGAGGCATTAATAGAGAAGATGTGTATTGCGAAGGAATTCGGCAGATTAGTAAAACCGATATTGAATACGCTCAAAAGCTGGGATTTGTAATCAAGTTGCTGGCGATCGCCGAAAAAGTAAATTCTTCATCAATTTCGGTAAGAGTTCATCCCACCTTAGTACCTTCGGGACATCCTTTAGCAAGTGTCAACGGCGTAAATAACGCCATCTTTATAGAAGGTGAACCCATCGGACAAGTTATGTTTTTTGGTCCTGGTGCGGGTGCAGGTGCTACAGCTTCCGCAGTATCATCAGATATTTTAAATCTTATATCTCAACTTATAAGTTTACCTGAATCAAATAACCAAGATTCAGGAAATAAATCAAAATATAAATCAAAATATCAAATATCTTGTTTAAATCCATTATTAGCTAGTTTTCATCAAGAAAATTGTCAACTAGCTCCTAGAGAAGAACTTGTCACAAGATTTTATGCACGTTTCCTGACAAAAGATCGTCCGGGAGTAATCGGGAAACTAGGTACTTGCTTCGGAGAATGTGAAGTTAGTTTAGAATCAATTGTGCAAACAGGTTTTCAAGAAAAATTAGCAGAAATAGTAGTAGTTACCCACGACGTTACCGAAGGCAGTTTTCACCAAGCTTTAGACAAAATTCGTAACCTAGAAGCGATTGACAGCATTCCTAGTTTATTGCGAGTACTGTAACGGTTAGGAGTTTGGCAACGGATGGAGTTTGGCAACGGATGGAGTTAGGAGTTGGGAGTTAGGAGTTAGGAGTTAGGAGTTAGGAGTTGGGATTTAGGAATTAGGAGTTGGGAGTAATTAAGGTTAAAGGTTAAAATTCTCCCCTTCTCCTTGTCTCCCCCTCTCTCAATGCCCAATTCTCGATTCTAAATGTCGAATTAACAAAAAATGTTGAAAAAAGTACTGGTAGGGTATAGTCTATGGCTTAATTCTGTTAGATGCTATTTCTAATACCAACAAGTTAATTATTGCCATGACTAACCAACCACCTCCTAATCCCGATTCGTCTTCAAACGATGAACTGGGGTTTGATGATTTTATCGGTATACTAGTTGCTTTTTTAACTATCGGTACGGTTCTTTTTTGGTCGCTTTCTCGAAAAGAAACTAACTGGAACTTTGCCAATTTGTCTTCAAATGGTTCCGTCGATAGAAACGCGCAACTAAAATCCGATAGAGATAATAATTTGAACGATTTGACAGCTTTGTTGGTTCCTTCCCCAGAAGCTAATAACAATCTGAGGTATCGTCAACCAGTTGTCGAGGCTGAGCCGAGACGGGATACAAATCCAGTTTTATTGGAGAGGAGAACCGATAACGCGATAATTCCGCCATTTTTGGTACCACCGAGAAGAAGAGTACCGCCTGATTTTGACAGAGTAACTCGGAATAATAATGCAGGGCTAAATGTAGCTGATGATAAGCTCAAGCCGATTGAGGCACCAGTAGTAGTTGAGAAGCCGACTCCAACACCAACTCCAACACCAACTCCAACTCCAACTCCAACACCAACTCCTACCCCAACACCAACTCCTACCCCAACACCAACACCAACCCCAGAAGCTAAAGCCACAAAACCACCTACTATTCCAGCGATAGATTTTGCTGATGTACCTGCTAACTATTGGGCTAAGCCTTTTATAGACACACTTTCATCCCGGAAAATCATAGCAGGCAAGGATGAAAATAACTTTGAACCGCAACAACCTGTAACCCGTGCCCAGTTTGCGACGATAATCGATCAAGCATTTAAAACCGATCTTACTAATAGCAACAGAAATTTTGATGATGTACCCGAAGGTTTTTGGGCACAAAAGCAAATTAAGAATGCTGTTGATAAAAAGTTCATGAAAGGCTATGACGGAAATACGTTTAAACCCGAGCAAAGAATTCCACGAATGGAAGTTATAGCAGCCTTAGTTAGTGGACTTAATAAAACTCTAAGAACTCCTGAATCCCAGGATCAAGCTTTAAGCGTGTATAAAGATGCCGATCAAATTCCTGGATGGGCAAGAGAACCAGTCGCAATTGCAACAGCTAACGGTTTAATTGTCAATCATCCAGACCGTAATTTTTTCCGTCCCAAGGAAAATGCTACACGTGCAGAGGTAACGGCGATGATTTACCAAGCTTTAGTAAAAATGGATAAAGTCGAACCTGTAAAATCGCAGTATGTGATAAATCAGTAGTCGTTTGTTCTATTGATTATAAGGAATGTAAAGATGTTCGTAGTAAGCGATTTATCGCTCTTTCTCAAGGATTAAAGTCCTTACTACGAACCTTTTTATCTACAAGAAAACAAAATGCAGACCAAATGGTCTGCAATACAAAATTATAAGCATGAAACATGCTCCGGATCGTATCAGCCGTATCAAATGGCTAATTACTTATTTTTAAGCATCTTTGCCAACTACTTGTGTTTTGAGGGTTGTGATTTCACTAGTCAACTCATTACGAGTGGAAGCTTTGAGTAAGTAGCGGTAGATAAACCAGGCAGAATAGCCAATACCAATCAATTCAAAGGTTGGTGCTACTAAAGGAATATCATTTAATGCATCCAAGATAGATAGCACTACTTTGACTGCGACTATGGCAGCTATACCTATACCAAGGTAAATTAAAGGCTGCTTATACTGATTAAAAAAGGTTCCAGCGTTATCAGTAAATTGTTTGAAAAAGCTAGAAAGTTGCTCTCCGTATTTCAGCCATTGCTCTTGAGATTGTGTGGAAGGCTGAATTTTGGTTATAGTTCCAGTAGGACTGTTCATTTCTGGTACTTGTGTTTCTGAGGTTTTAGTTTCCACGGTTTTCGGTTCCTGCATAGGGGCTTCCATAATGGTAGTACTTGTTGTTATTGTTCTGGAGACAGTTACAACTGTTATGTTGTTTGGGTAGGCATTACCGCTTTTTTTCGCAAAGCTGGTGGCAGTGCTTTTCCCCATTGTCTTTTTAACCGCGACTTCATCAGAAGACAGGGGTTATCAGTCAGAAGCGAGCAGAACATAATGTTTCGAGAACCTTTGACTTCCTAGTTGAAGGAACTTGAATCCCAAAAACGGTAATTGTATCCTGCGCTTACAAGTTGCTAATAATAATAGCCATTTAAGTACAGATTGTGCAAAATTCTGTTAAGTTTTTAGTTTTTATATGAATTGGACGGGCAAGGATGCCCATCCCACAAGAAAGATTTTTCCCTATGCCAGTCTTGATGTGAGTTATGAGCAAAAAATCTTCACAAAAGCGATTATTAATTTGTACTTTTCTAGCTTTGGCATCCGGCTTCTTTGGCGGTTATATCGGCGGACAAATTAGCGTACAAGCTCATAGCCAAAACTGTCAGAATCAGCGCTGGAGGTTATTTGAAGCAGGTTGTAAAATTGCGATCGCGCCCGGTGCTATGTGGCAAGGTAGCACTACAGGAATTTGGACTGGAAGCGTGTTAGGTGCCTTTTTTGCTGGCTTAGTAACGCGGAAGGAGTGAGGAGTTAGGAATTAGGAGTTAGGAGTTAGGAGTTAGGCAACGGATGAAGTTGGGAGTTATGGGGAGTAATATGCAATTCTCAATTACCAATTCCCAATGCCCAATGCCCAATGCCCAATTCCCAATTCCACATATTTTTAATTAAACGGGTGAGAAGTTTGTAGACTATTCCAGTTTTTCCAGGAATTGCTATTGGTATCAAAACATCGCCAAGAACCGTTATTTGATTCTTGATAACAGAATAAACTGCGTTCGCTGGCGTAGAGGTCGTCAGTTAAATAATATACGATATCTCTAAAAGGATAAGTTTTGCGGCTTAATCGTTTTGCTACAGCTTGATTGGGACATTCGACTATAAACACTGGCTCGGAATCTATATATCCTAAAGAGAAAATACACATTCGTAAAATAGCTCGCAGCCAGCTTTCGGAGTTTTCAAAGCATTTATCAACAATTGTATTACTTAAAGCTCTTTCTAATTTACGGTTTTGTTTGTTATCGGGAATACGATGCTCTGACATAGCTCCACCATATTGCTACAGCATTATTTCGAGATTAAACTATAAACTTTATAAGTGACAAGCGCATACGCGAAATTACTGCTTCATTATGTTCAATTGGAGAATAGGGAGTAGGGAGTAGGGAGTAGGGAGTAGGGAGTAGGGAGTAGGGAGCAGAAATAATTGATAACTGGTAATTGATAATTGGTAACTGTTAATTGGTAAAATTCTGTTACGTTAATAAAATTAATTTGTGATGACTGCACAAGGGAATCAAATGAATGCGTCTACTAAGGGTGCTGATGCTGTTGACGAAGCAATTGCCAAAGGTATTGATTTAGATGGTTCTGCTATTGAACCAGAAAAACTGGATTTATACAACAAAGTTATGGCTTTGGAGGGGAATAGGCAGCGTAGTGGTGTTAAAAATACTATGCGATCGCGCATTGTTAGAATTGGTGCTAAACACATAACTCAAGATGAACTGAATAAAATGCTTGAAGAAGCTGATTTTGTGCCTTTGAAGGAAAAGGAAATCGCTTTTTATTATGGTGGGAAGTAAATTATAACAGGCGATGATGCCCGTACTACAAGAGTTTTAGGATTTTTTGCAATAAGTAATTTAAATTATTTAAGGAAAGAGTTAATAAACCCGGTTTTGTGGAAAGCCGGGTTTTTCAATACCCAGTAACTTCCTAAATTTCCTATTCCCTACTCCCTACTCCCTACTCCCCATTCCCTAAAAAAAATAATTGTTTTTGCGTAAAAGTTTGAGGTAAAGGAAGATACCAGAATAGACTTTACCAAATTCATTGATGAACAGTGATTTTCAGCAGATGGATGATGCTCTCAATCAACAGCTACAGGAATTAGTCGAGGAGATTAAACAATATTCGGCTAATGCTGATAGTGCGGTTATCCGAGTTAAGCGACGAATAGCTTTGAATAAGTTTGTTAATGCTGTTGTAAATTCAGGGCGAGTGAGAAAGCAAACTAAATGGTTGGGATTGCCTAATTATGAAGATTATCATAATGAAGCGTTACAGCTAACTTTGATGGAAATATGTAACAAAATAGATGAATACAATCCGCAATATCCGGTAATGGGCTGGGTGAACAAAATTTTTCACTGGCGATTTATTGATGTTGTTAATAAAGAACAAAGAAAAGGAATTACCAAAATCCCGAAAGGTGAAAAATTATCACCCGTTTTGTCTTTGGATGAGATTACTAAAGAAATACGCCAGTCAAACCAATTATCTCAAACAGAGGTTATTAAAGAAGTTATCAAAAAAGATCCGGAGAAGTATTTAATTAGTCAGCAGTTAAGAGGACATCCTGATGCTAATTTGAAAGCGATTTTACTTTTCTTATTGGAAGGTAAAAAATGGAAAGAAATTTCTCAAGAGTTAGGTGTTCCTTTGACAACGGCTTCTAGTTTTTATCAACGTAGAATGCATAAAATAATCGAGTATCTAAAGAAGTATATATAGAAGTAAATTCACGGCTCGCCACCGAAATAATTTTGTTATGAATAGTACCATCGAAAAACTCAACTTTTCCGTTCCTTTGTCTTTTGAAGCCCATTCAATTGCTCAGGAATTAGTATCAGAAATTTCTAATCAAGAAAAACGACAGCAGGTTTATTTAAATAGTTTAACCGTTTATGCAGTTAATTATTATTTGCGCTGCATGGGGTTTGAGACTGATTACTCGGAAGGTGACAGTCGGAATCCTTTCGCTGTTCAATTAATGAATGTTGCCGACTTAATAGTTCAAGATATTGGTAAGTTAGAATGTGTTCCAGTATTAGCTGATGCGGAAGTTGGAGAAATCACACCAGAATGGCAAGATCGAATTGGTTATGTTTTTGTAGAGTTAAATGATTCTCTTAAGGAAGCAAAGATATTAGGTTTTACTCCAAAAGCTGTATTTCAAGTTGATTTGAATAAGTTAGAGTCTTTGGAAAATTTTCTAGTTTATTTAACTGAATTGGAAGTTGTTGAATCCAAGCAAGCTGAAAAAACATCTAATATTATTAACTTTAAACAGTGGTTAAATGGAGTTGTTGATGTTGGCTGGCAAACCATTGATGAATTGTTAAAACCTCAGCAGTTGGGGTTGGCTTTTAAAAATGAGTTGAGTATAACCAGAGGGCAAAAAATTGATTTGGGAATGCATTTGGATAAAATATCTGTCGCTTTGGTAATGAAAGTAATGTCAGAAAATGAAGGTGAAGAGGTAGATATATTAACTCAAGTTTATCCTATTGGTAAAATGGCTTTACCAAGCGGAATTAAATTGATTATTGGGGATGAAACCGGAGAAGCATCAGAAGTTGTTTCCAGAAAAGATGATAATTGGATTCAGTCGGAGTTTAGTGCTGAGTCTGGGGAAAGGTTTAATATTACGATTGTTTATGGTGATTCGGAGGTGATGAAGGAATTTGAAGTGTGATATTTGGCAGCGGATAGTTTTGGTAGCGGATGCGTTTATGCAGGGATTTTAGATTATAAAATGTATGTTTACTAAATTGTTAATCTAAAATCCTTTTTTTTATAGGCTTTTTTAAATGGCTTTGATTTAATCAAAAATCAATTATTCGCAACATATCGTTATTAGCATAATCTTGTGGTGCGTTACGGCAATTTGAAGATGGTAATCTCGAACAAAATTACTCAAGCCGTAACACACCCTACAATTGTTCAATGTTTTGCAGAATAAATCTATATTGCTATTGGCTATTGGATTATTTTAATTGTTTCTTATTCCTTGATTCTCCATACAAGTACGCTACAGCCAGATAAATGTTCGATTTTTACGTGAATTTTGCGTAAAATTATGGCGCAATTACCGATAACCTAATAATGCTTCGGGTATCGTTGCGGTAACAAATATGAAAAAGTTAGTTGTACTTAAGCTGGATGGTGATTTTAATCTTGGGTTTAAGGTTGGTTTAGAAATTGGTGAAGATGGCAAGCGTGCAGATTTTGAGTTAAGTGACAATCAATTAAGATTACCATCCATCCCTAAGCTACCTATTATTTATCAAGAGTGGTGCAGAAGTTATCGTGGTTTAGATGGGCATCGAATTAAAGTTAAAAAAGACCAAATATCAAATGTCAAATTAACATCTTTAAAAGAGGATTGTACAGAAAAAGCCGCTAAGATTAAACTCCATTTTACTAATTGGTTAAAATCTGATTCGTTTTATCGAATTAAGGAAGAATGTTTAATACATTTGTCTACTACTGATGAAATTAGATTTGTTATCCGCACTTCTGAATTTCAGTTACGAAAACTTCCTTGGCATTTGTGGGATTTATTTGATAGTTATCCCGATGCTGAGATTGCTTTGAGTAGTTTTTCTGCTCGCCGTTTTAGTAGAATTTATCGCAATCGGGTACGAATTTTAATCGTTTTGGGCAATAGCGAAGGTATTAATGTTGCTGAAGATGAGAAACTTTTAAAAGAATATTGTCGGGATGCTGAGTTAGTTGTTTTAAATGAGCCTTCTGTATTAGAGTTAAACGAACATCTCTG
Source organism: uncultured Rivularia sp. (assembly GCA_964395005.1). Classification (GTDB taxonomy): domain Bacteria; phylum Cyanobacteriota; class Cyanobacteriia; order Cyanobacteriales; family Nostocaceae; genus Rivularia. The sequence continues at coordinate 2,437 of CAYMZW010000189.1, read as the reverse complement.
GGATGAAAAGGGTTGGGATATTCTTTTCTTTTCCGGGCATAGTATCACTGAATCAAGCCAGGGAAGAATTTATATAAATAGCGGTGATAGTTTAACAATAGAAGAATTAAAAGAAAGTTTGAAAAGGGCTGTTAGGGGTGGGTTGCAGTTAGCTTTTTTTAATTCCTGCGATGGGTTGGGAATTGCTGCTGAGTTGGAAGAATTGCATATTCCGCAAATAATTGTGATGCGGGAACCCGTTCCAGATAAGGTTGCTAACCAGTTTTTGAAGTACTTTTTTGAAAAATTTACCGGGGGAACATCTTTTTATAAGTCGGTTAATATTGCTCGGAGAAAGTTACAGGGATTGGAGAAAAAATATCCTTGTGCGAGTTGGTTGCCGGTAATTGTGCAGAATTTATTAGAAATACCTCCGACATGGCAAAGTTTGGGTGCTATTAATAAGTGTCCTTATTTGGGTTTGGCTGCTTTTAAGGAAGAAGATGAAGCTAATTTTTTTGGAAGGGAATTTGTAACGCGGCAGTTGGTTTCAACGGTTAATAATAAACCGTTTGTGGCGGTTGTTGGTGCTTCGGGAAGTGGAAAGTCTAGTGTAGTTTATGCGGGTTTGATTCCGCAGTTAAGGCAGGATAAGAAACGGGATTGGTTGATTGTTGATTTTCGTCCAGGTAATAATCCTTTTGAGTCTTTGGCTATTGGTTTATTACAAGGATTGCCACAATTAGATCCCCTCCCTAACCCTCCCCTTACGAAGGGGAGGGGACTGGATTTTCAACCTCACTCTAACCCTGCCCTTACGAAGGGTAGGGGACTGGATTTTCAACCTCACTCTAACCCTGCCCTTACGAAGGGTAGGGGACTGGATTTTCAACCTCACTCTAACCCTTTCTTTGGTAAGGAGAGGCAACAAGAGCGTTTTACGGAGTTGGAATTAGAAGTTGAGTTGAGAAGCGGTAAAAACAGCTTAGAAAAGATAATTGAACCGTTTATTATTGGCAATCAAAAATTACATTTAGCGATAATTGTAGATCAATTTGAAGAACTTTTTACTTTATCTTCTGATACAGATTCTCGACATCTTTTTATCGATAATTTACTTAATTTAACTAAAATTCCTGGCTGTCATATAATTATTACTTTGCGAGCGGATTTTTACGCAGAAGCTTTATCATATCGTGGTTTGGCTGATGCTTTACAGGATGCTCAGGTAAATTTGGCTGCTATGGATGAGGAGGAATTACGAGCAGCGATTGAAAAACCAGCGGCTAATTATAGTGTTTGCTTAGAGGAAGGTTTAAGTCAACGTTTGATTGATACCGTTTTGGAATCTCCGAGTAATTTACCTTTGTTGGAATTTACTTTGACTCAGCTATGGGAAAAGCAGCGAGATGGTTGGTTAACTCACCAAACTTATGAAGAAATTGGTGGTGTGGAAACTGCTTTGGCTAATCATGCGGAAGCAATTTACGCTCAATTCATAGCAGATAAAGAAAGGGTGCAGCAAATATTTATTCAGTTGGTGCAGCCTTCGGAAACAAGCGCAGATATTCGCCGTTTGGCTGTTAGAGAAGAGGTGGGAGATTGGGATTTAGTAAGTAAGCTGGCTGATGGGCGTTTGGTGGTAACAAATCGCAATCAAATTACTGGGGTAGAAACCGTTGAAATTATTCACGAAGCGTTGATAAAAAATTGGCGACGGTTGCAAAAGTGGATGCGGGATGATGGGGATTTTAGGTATTGGCAAGAGCAATTGCGGGTTTTTATTAGGCAGTGGGAAAAAAGCGATAAAGATGATGGTGCTTTGTTACGTGGTAAGCCATTAATTGATGCCGAAGAATGGTTATTACAAAGATTAAATCAAATTAGTTCAGTTGAAGAAAGGTTTATTCGTTTAAGTTTAGCTTTACGTCACCGAGAAAAAGCAGAAAAAAAGAAAGCGAGAAGATTAGTCATTGCTACATTAGTTGGTGGTTTGATTGCTGCTTTAATATTAGCTAGAATTGCTTTATTTCAATCGCATCTAGCAGAAAATCAGCGTCGAAAAAGTGAAATTAATCAAATCAAATCCTTGAGCTTAACTGCAAAAACTTTGTTAAATTCGGGGAATCAAGTAGAAGCGTTGAAGTCTACTTTGTCAGCTAATAATAAGCTGATTGAATTGAGAGATAATTTGGATATAGCAACTAAAACCAATTTATTTAGTTCTTTGTTAGAAAATGTTAGTTTTATTCGCGAATATAATAGTTTATCTGCTCATGATGCTGCGGTTAATAGCGTTGCTTTTAGTCGTGATGGAAGGCTTTTGGCTTCTGGTAGTCAAGATAATACTATTAAGATTTGGCGGCTAAATAGATCCCCCCAACCCCCCTTGGGAAGAGGGGCTAGATCCCCCCAACCCCCCTTGGGAAGAGGGGCTAGATCCCCCCAACCCCCCTTG
>CAYMZW010000188.1:0-12221 GCA_964395005.1 uncultured Rivularia sp. | reverse complement strand
GCAGTGAACAGTGAGCAGTGAACAGTGAGCAGTGAACAGTGAGCAGTGAACAGTTTAAATTTCTCCCCCTCTCCCCATCTCCTTGTCTCCTTGTCTCCCCCATCTTCCCCTCTTCCCCCTCTTCCCCCTCTCCTTCTAAGATAAACAAGTAATCTCTTTTAAATATTATGGAAACTTGGCAGCACGATTACATAACTACTAATGGGGTAAAGCTACATTATGTAACTCAAGGAAGCGGCCCTTTGATGTTGATGCTGCATGGGTTTCCGGAGTTTTGGTATTCTTGGCGATATCAAATTCCGGAATTTGCGAAGAATTTTAAGGTAGTTGCTCCAGATTTACGCGGTTATAACGATAGCGACAAACCGCAAGAACAATCTGCTTATGTAATGACTGAGTTAGTTAAAGATGTAGAAGGTATCATTAGCGGATTAGGATATGAAAAATGCGTGTTGGTAGGCCATGATTGGGGAGGAGGCATTGCTTGGAATTTTGCTTATGCTTATCCGCAAATGGTAGAGCGATTGATCGTAATGAATCATCCCCATTATGCAAAATTTTCTGAAGGCTTCCGAACACCTCAACAATTATTACGTAGCTGGTATGTATTCTTGTTTCAACTCCCGGTGATTCCAGAATTGTATGTTCAATTCCAAGATTATCAATTTATTGAAAATGCTTTTAAAGGTATGGCAATTGATAAAAGTGCTTTTAGTAAAGAAGATATTGATGCTTATAAAAATGCCGCTGCTAAACGTGGTGCTTTAACAGCAACAATAAATTACTACCGAAATGTTTTTAGCTCGCAAATGTTGAATAAAAATTGGAGTGTTTTAGAAGTTCCTACTTTGATGATTTGGGGAGAAGAAGATACTGCATTAGGAAAAGAATTAACTTACGGTACCGAAGCTTATGTTAAAGATTTTCAAATTAAATATATTCCTAACTGTAGTCACTGGGTACAGCAAGAACAGCCTGAGTTAGTAAATCAGTATATGCGAGAGTTTTTAGCTGCTTGATTTTTCTAGGGAGTAGGGTTCGTTTTGCCCGCAATCGTCGGGAGACGTAAAATTTTACGTCTCTACAACCTCTCAGAATAAATGATTTATATAATATTTTTCCTCAACCAAATTTTCCATATCATGAAATCACATCTAAAATTTCTAACCCAACCATTTTTACAACTCCCTACTCAAACTTCTATACGAGTTGTATGGTTTACCGAATTTATGGGCGATAAGCGGAGCTTGATGCCTTCGGCATTACGCCACATCGTTAGTTACGGCAGTAATTTTTCAAAAACTGTCTCTGCCAAAACTATTAAACTAAATCATCTGAGGGAAGATAAATATTCCCGCGTCGGCAATCAAACCGCAGATGGGGAAATTTATGAAAAACCAGTTTTACGAGACATTTGGCGGCACGAAGCTCATTTAACTGATTTAATTCCAGGTGAAAGAATTTCTTATCGAGTCACGAGTATTGCAGAAAATAACGAATCAGTTAGAAGCCCAATTTACACTTTTGAACCTGCTCCACTTCCAGATAAACCACTAAAAATATTATTAACTTCCGATCATCAAATCAAACCGATGGTAGCAGCAAACTTACAAAAAGTTAAGGAAACCTTCGAGCAAATTGATGGGGTTTTCTTTGCTGGCGATTTAGTTAACATACCAGATCGTGCAAGTGAATGGTTTGACGATAATCGCGGCAATGCTTTTTTCCCTTGTTTGCAGGGAACAGCTAATTATGTCATGAAATACGAAGGTGTAGAAACTACTTACACCGGAGGTGTAGAAACTACTTGCGCTGGAGGTGTAGAAACTACTTACACCGGAGGAGAAATTATTCAAAATGCTCCTATATTTCCCTGTATCGGCAATCATGAAATTATGGGACGTTTTAATACGGGAAAAAGTTTGAGTGAAGAGTTTAACGATACAATTCCCCGCGATGTTGCTTTAAATTTATATGGCAAAGAATCCTTAGCAGATAATTCTTTTAATACCGATACTTTCGAGAAAATATTTAGTCTACCGGAAACTGAAACAGGTAACAAAGGTTATTATGCGGTAAATTTCGGTGACGTGCGCCTTGTAGTTTTATATGTTACGAATATGTGGCGCTATTTTACTACAGAAAATTGTCATAAAGGAAAATATGCCGAGCCAGAAGAAGAATTAAATAATCCGCAAAATTGGGGATACGGGCAGCATATTTACGAACCAATAACTAAGGGTAGTACTCAATATAATTGGCTTGTTAACGAACTCAACAGCGACGAATTTCAGCAAGCAAAATACAAAATCGTGATGTTTCATCATCCTCCCCATACTTTAGGAGGTAACATCGTACCTGCTTACACTAACCCAGTGCAGATAATCGAAAGGGATAAAAACGATAATATTACCTCGGTAAAATATGAATATCCCAAACAACAAGATTATATTATCCGTGACTTGATACCTTTATTAGAAAAAGCAAAAGTACAGTTAGTATTTTACGGACATTCTCATTTATGGAATCGCTTTGTTAGTTCGAGTGGAATGCACTTTTTAGAAACATCGAATGTAGGTAATTCTTACGGAGCAGCATATGGAGATAAAAAGCGGCATAATTTACCAAATACTAATCCAAATAACTATAATAATAATTATACAGAAATTGGCGATCCCTACGGTTTAGAGCCAGTAGTACCAACAATTGAACCACTTTTAGACGAAAAAGGTAAACCATTACCCTATATTGCCAGCAATAAAATTACCGTATTTAGCATCTTTGACACCGAAAAAGGAACCGTAAGCAGCTATCGTTTCGATACAAGTAAACCAGATTCTGAAGTTGTTAAATTTGATGAATTTCAATTGAATGGGGAATAGGGCATAGGGCATAGGGCATAGGGAATTGGTAATTGGTAATTGGTAATTGGTATTTATTCTCCCCATCTCCTTTTCTCCTTGTCTCCTTTTCTCCTTTTCTCCTTGTCTCCCCAATCCCCCATGCCCAATTCCCCATCTTTAAATCATCATCCTAATTTTAGAGCCGTCTTGGGTTTTGTTTACTTCAATACGTGCGGCGAAGGCTTCTTTTAAATGAGGCATATGAGTTACGGTGAGGATACAGGCAAAGTCGGGTGCTATGGCATTAATTGCTGCAATTAATCTGTCGCATCCTTCGTTGTCTTGGGTACCGAATCCTTCATCTACTATTAGTAACTGTAAAGCTGCTCCGGCTCGCTGGGCTAATAATTTGGCTAGTGCTAAACGAATTGCAAAGTTGATTCTAAAAGCTTCTCCACCTGAATAGGTTTCGTAAGCTCTGGTACCTCTGGCATCGGCGATTAAAATATCTAAGGTGTCTATTAATTTGGCATTTTTCTTTTTGGCTTTACTGCTTTTACCGGCTCTTTGGGTAACAAACTGTACGTGTAATTGATTGGCGCTTAATCGCGAAAGTAGTTTATTTGTCTGGGCTTCTAGCTGCGGTAAAACGTTTTCGATCATTAATGCTTGGATACCGTTTTTACCAAATGCCTGCGCTAATTCCTGATAAACTCGCTGCTGAGATCGAACTTTTTTAAGTTGCTGCTGCTGCTCTTTATGCTGTACTTGCAGGTTTTCTAAATACACAGACTGTTGCTGCAATCTTCCTAAATAACCGAGTTTATCATCGAGTTGACGGCGACGGTTTGCTAATTTAGATTCTAAATCCTGAATCTGAGCGGTAGGATTGGTGGTTTGCTCTAACTGCGCGACGATACCATTAATTTGAGCGGCTAGCTGTTGTTTTTCGCTCAATCTTGCTTTCAAGGCTGACTCTAAAGATTGCGATCGCGCTTTCATTTCGGGATGCCGAGACTGGGCTGAAACTAATTGCTGATAGCGTAAATGCCAAGACTGGGCTTGTTTTGCGTCTATACGGATTTGATTATGACGCTGGTTGTCGTAACCCATCTCAACAATTTTAGAATCTAATTCTTTGATTTCTCTAGCAATTTGAGAATCGGTTTGCTCTACCTCAATTTGATTCTCTAATTGCCTAATTAATCCTTGAATTTGGGGTTTTCTCGCTGCTAATTGTGCTTGTCGCTTGCGTGCATCTTTGATTTGCCCTTGTTTGATTTCTGCCCACCGCCATTTTTCAACTTCGCTACGAGCTAAAGCATGATTTTGTTCGTTATAGTCAAGACTTTGTAAATACTCTTCTAATTCCTGCAATTCTTTTTGCTTTTGAGGCGCGTAATCACCTAAATGTAAAGTTCTTTCTAATCTCTCTTTCTCTAAAGTAATTTGCTGTATCTGTATCTCAACTTCACTGGTTGCCTGTAATTGTGCGGCTAATTCTCCCTTTTGCTCGCGTAAAGATTCTAATGGTGACAATTTACCGTTAACGCTGCGATATTCCTGCCTAAAAAGCTGAATTTCTCGTTCTGAAACTGCCAGTTGTTCGCGAAATACCCATAATTGCCCTTCTGTATCTTTATATTCAACCTTAGTTTTATCTGCGACTCTATTCCAGTGATGTTCGTCTAAAGGACGTTCGCATAAAGGACATACAGCATCGGGATTTTGCAACATTTGCAATTTTTGGTCTAACTCCCCTAAAAGCCGCTCGTATTCGCGCTGCTGAGCGTGCAGACGCTCCATAAAATGCCGTTTTTCCACTCCTTTCTCTTGCAGTCTTTGTAGATAAACTTTATCTTTATCTAACTGCTCGATTTTCGTCTCTACTTCCATAACCGCTTGTTGAAGTTGCGGTTGCTTGCGAGATTGCAAATGCAATTGTCTTTCTGTCGTCTGCAACTGCTCGACTCGCGCTACTATTCCTGCTTGAGTGCGATGCAGCTCGGTTTGCAATTGTTGACGCTGCTGCAACATTGGAGAAACCTGCATTTGCAAATTATCCAAATGATTCAGACGCTGACGGGCTGCTTTTAATTTTTCAAGCGCTGCTTCTACATCACCAGTATTATTAAGAGTACGCCCAATATCCTGCTCCTGCTGCTCTAGAGCTTCTAATTGGGCTTGAGATTGTTGCAACTGTCGCTCAATTCCACTCAGATGCTTGCTCAAATGCTGCTGCTTCTGCTGACGCAATTGAGAAGCGCGGGTATATTCACTTAGCATTGCCCCCATCGATTCTTCTTCAGATTGCAGAGTTTGATAGCGAGCATATCCGGCTTTAATTTCTGCTTGTTGATTTAACAAATCTTCCAAAGATTCAAGCTGAATTTTCAAGCTCGATTGTTCGCTTTCAAGACGCTTGCTATCTTGAGTGAGATTATTATATTGCTGCCGAACAAAATGCAATTGCTCTTCCCAACCTTGTCGCTGATGTTGGATAACCTGTAAATTTTGCAACTGAATATTATCAAAACCGTGCAATTTTTGTAATTCGTTAAGTTCGGTTTCTAACTCAGTTCTTTGTTGAGCAATAGTTTCTTGTTGTTGCAGTTGAGTTTTAATCGATCCTAAAGTTCGCTCTAATTCTTCTCCCCTTGCTTTTAACTGACGCGATAATTCTTTGGCTTTATCTTCAAGCTCATCATATTGATTCAACTTTAATAATTCAGCTAAAATCTCTTTACGCTCGCTCGGACGTTTGAGCATGAACTCATCAGCACGCCCTTGACGTAAGTAAGCAGAATTTATAAAAGTATCGTAATCGAGCTTAATATGATTAATAACTTCTTCTTGAGTTGCCCTTAAACCTTTACTAGTAAGAGACTTAAACCCTTCTTCTGTTTCAATCTGAAACTCCAAAGCACTACTAGATCCCCGACGACGAGTACGAATTATTCTATAAATCTCTCCGTTAGCTTCAAAAGTAAAATCAACTCGGGCATCTTTGGCTCCAGTGTGAATAATATCATCTTCTGAAGCAGCTCTACTCTCACCCCAAACTACCCAAGTTATAGCTTCTAAAAGCGAAGATTTGCCTGCACCATTAGAGCCACAAATGCACGCCGTATGCAGTCCGCTAAAATCCAAACTTGCGTCTTGATAACTGAGAAAATTTTTTAATGTTATTTGTACTGGAATCATTTATGGCTACATCAAAGCGCTGATTTTTTGTTAATAGCAGTACATATGCTGTTCTTGTAGTCTAACTATCTAGAAATATTCTTACTAGTTTTTGATCCTTCATTTTTACAAAACTTAACATTTAAGCAAATTTTTTGTTTCCTATTAAGCAAAATATTATTTCTTTGTCACGAAAAAAGAATAATCACTCAACAGTGAGCAGTGAGCAGTGAGCAGTGAGCAGTGAACAGTGAACAGTGAGCAGTGAACAGTAATCAGTATTCACCCGAAGGGTGTGGATCATCGGTGATTAGTAAAAATGTTGGAATTGGAAAATTGTATATTTTAGGAAAAGTTTGAGGCAGAAATTTCCTTCTCCCCAAACTTCTTTTACCAGATTTTGGTAAAAAAATCTTTTCAATAGATCGAAGAATCGCGTAATGAATTCATTGCTAACTGTTCACTGATAACTGTTCACTGATAACTGTTCACTGTTCACTGATAACTGCTCACTGTTCACTGTTCACTGTTCACTGTTCACTGTTCACTGTCTTTGGGAATCGAATTTGATTGCCTTGGGGTGTAGAAATAACTTTTCCACCTAAAGCTTCGATTGCACGAACTGCTCTTTGATAAGTTTTTTTGTCGGTTCCGTTACTTAGTACCATACCCCAGGCAGAAATTTGAGCATTTTTACTATCAGGATTGTTTTGAAGAAATTCTGCGGTTTTTCCGGAAACAAATGCTGCTAACTTACTTTCCTCATCTGAATGCTCGCTAGCCCATTCACTCGCATTCGTAAAGGATTTGCTTGCTGCTTCAGAGTTGCCTAAAAATAGTAACTCATCAACACCTTTGTAACGCCATACATAATAAGAATTTTTGGGTACCCAAGGGTTAAGAGACTCTAACCCTTTATTCATAATCTTTACAGACTTTTCGGGCATACCGGCATACATAGAACCGCTTGTCGAAAGTGCCAAATAGGCATTTACAAACCGAGGGTCGCGCTTTAAAATTACCTCAAAGTATTGTGGACTTAATCCATAACCAGTTCGTGAGCGATTTTCATCATCTCCAAAATATTGTAAAAAATTAAGATATATCCAATTTGCAATTAAGTTATCATAGCCAAATGTAGGAATTTTTTTGAGAAATTGGAGACGGACTTCATCTGCGTTGATTTTTCTTTCTAAGGCTTCTACTGTATTTGTTGGTTTGTCAGAGAGCAATTTTTGCATTCGCGGAAATTGTAACGAACTAACTGCAAATAAGCATAAACAGGCTACACTTGACGAGGTGATGGCTTGACGAGATAGAGCTAACATTGTAAGGATAACTAAAAGGTATTGTATTACTACCATTAAGTTACCCTCATATTTGTGAGAAGTAACAGGCTCAGATCCAGAGGCTCATCATAGTTTGCCCTCTTGTCTGACTGAACTTAAAACACACAGAGCAATTTGAATTGTTACTTTGAAGGCTGGCGGGAATATTGAAACTACAATTCGCTACTTCTTCGTCACAAACCAAGTTATTAGTCTGTAAAAAGCTATTATGACTACTTTAGTCATATATAGTTTTGTAGAAAATAGACAAATGTATTTTGTGCCATTCATTTGAAGGTATCTTTCCCGGATAAACAAAACCGCGAACAGAAACATCAATATGTGTGACTGCGACTGCTGAGTCTATTGAATGTAAGCACACCATGCTGAATCACGAACTATATTAGGACAAGATTTGAAACTTTGTAATCATGGCAAGTAAGACAATCAACGTTAGAGAGTATACCGTCCGAGCGCACAAGCGAGAAATTCATACAAGGGTATTTTCGTTTGTATGTAAAGAGTGCAACAAACCCACAGATCGGGAAACGTTTGGACCTCGTCCGCTTTATTGCGAAAAATGTCGTCCACCTCAACCGTCTTATCGGAAATCAAATTCTCGCTCTAGTAAAGCAAAACCAAGAGCAATGAAATATAAGGGAGAAGCTGAAGTTAGTTGAATCAGAACGCTATGAAACCAGAGTCGCAGCAGAAACTAGAAACACCACCCCAAGCTTTAATCGAACCATTATTGGGTTTGAGGGAATATTATGCTCGTTTAGTACAAGAGTACGAGCTAAAAGTCACTACCGCCAGAGTTCAACTTGCTCACGTTGAAGCCTTGCTATCTAATTCTTCTGCCTTAATGAATGGCAAAGGCTTCCCCGGACTTGAGATACTTGATGTTACGGCAATTACGCAAACATCCACACATCTATCTAGAGAAGCAATTGAATCTCAGCTTAAAGGTAGTAATACTCAAGAAGTTGATTTAGCTGAAGAATTCGGCGAAGACACCGAGTCTGAACTAGAAACTTCGGACGAAACTGCTTCGGAGTCACAAGAAGATACCGACAAGAAAAATGAAGACGATGATGTAAGCGAATCTTCCAAGCCCGAAAAAGCGAAATCATCCAAAGCCAAATATAGTGGAAAAGGCGGCTCTGACATTCAGATGCTGCCCGATTTTCGACATATTTCCCGCATAGAAGCCATAAAACAGCTTTTGGAAGATAACAGGGGCAAGGTATGCCATATCGATTTCGTAGTGCGATCGCTTTATGGAGATTTAGAGTCAACTGCATTCAAAGTTGTTAAAGGTAGAGTCCATTCTTCCCTTACCCACGGCAAAGAACAGATGTACTGGGAATCGGTTCCTGATGAGCCTGGTTGCTATACATTAGATTTGAGTTTGGTAACACCACCAGGCAGTAAATCTAAATCTAAAAAAGCGAAGCCGAAAGCGAGGAAGCAGCTGATACCTCAGCGGACGAAAAAAATACCAATGCTGCCTCAGTACGAAGGTCAGTTTCTAATTGATGCCATTTCTTCGTTTCTAGAAGACAACTCCGGAAAAATCTATTCTGTTAGTGAAATAATCGAACAGATTTATGGAGCGCTTGACGAGGAAGAAATTAGAGACATGAAGATTCGCAGCATGGTGTTAGGGGAGCTATCGCGGGGGTATCGTATAGGAAGATTCGCCAGAGTTCCGAATAAACTGGGTTATTACACCTGGGATTTAGATACAGTGGATGCCCAAACAGCATCTTAATAGATAGTTCCATATAATATGCTTGACTCAGCAATGCTCGTCCTAACTTTAAGGGCGAGCATTTGTTGAATTAAAGAATGGGGGATAGGGAATTGGGAATTGGGGATGGGGCATGGGTAATTGGTAATTGGTAATTGGTAATTGGTAATTAGTAATTAGCCACACCTAACATAGGGAGTTTACATTGAGGAATTATTAATAGATAGGATGAACGGAAATATCAATCATCGTATGTCTGCATATAGATATTTCTGATATTTTCTCTATGCCCTATGCCCTATGCCCTATGCCCTATGCCCTATGCCCCATTTACAATTCACATAATTTGTAACATTCGCGAGCAATCTGCCAATCTTCTTGAGTATGAATCACTAATACCTTTACGCACGAGTCAGATGTAGCAATATTTTCGTCTATAGGTTTACTAGTATTTTTCTCGATATCGATTTTTATTCCTAAAAATTTAAAGGCTTCACAAGCTGCTTGCCGAATTTCAGGGACGTTTTCACCAACACCAGCAGTGAATACTAAAGCATCTAATGTTCCTAAACTGCCAAGCATAGCTCCAATGCTCGAACGTAAGCGATGTACGTAAATATCGAAGGCTAGTTGAGCGCGAACCTCACCCTTGGTAATTGCTGCTTTTATTTGCCGCATATCGCCGGATATTCCAGATATACCACTTAATCCTGATTGTTTATTAAGTAGATTATCTAACTGCTCCACCGTATAATTACCTTGTCGCAACAAGTGAATAAGAATTCCTGGATCGACGCTACCGGAGCGATTGCCCATCATTAATCCGTCAAGGGGGGTAAAACCCATCGTGGTATCCACGCTATAACCATTTTTGATTGCCGCTAAAGAACAACCATTGCCCAAATGACAGGTAATTAAACGTAGTGATGATAAATCTTTGCCAAGAATATCGGCAGCACGTTGGGAACAGTATTGATGGCTGATACCATGAAATCCATAACGAATGATATCCTGTTCTACCCAATCATAGGGACCGGGATAAATTTTCGCAGCATCCGGCATATTACTGTGAAATGCTGTATCAAAAACCGCTACTTGTTTGACTTCTCCTAAAATATTTTCTACCGCTTCAATACCCGCTAAGTTCACCGGATTGTGTGCTGGAGCCAGAGAGGCAAGACTTGCGATCGCGCTTTTAACCTCCTTTGTAATCACTACGCTTTCTCTGTAGTCTTTACCACCATGCACTACTCTATGCCCCACTACATCAATTTGATCGAGGCGATCTATAACTGAAGTCTCACCTTGAGATATAGTGTTGAGCAAACGAGCCATTACTTCAGATTGGGAATCTGTAGCAATTTCTTCGGTTAACTTTTCCCCAGCGGCTGTTTCGACTTCGATTTGTGCAAAACCTTGATGATGACTCCAATCTACTTTTCCTTCCCAAAGCGGCGCGGGTGGTGAAGAAGGAATATCATTTATCTCGTATAAACAACTTTTTTGAGTACTAGAGCCTGCATTTAGTACAAGTACTTTCATCGCTATAGATTTGTAACGCTTTATTTGTCCATTATTATTTTCCCGTTTAGCGATCTAAAAGACAATTTGTCCGCCGATTAATTATCAAAATAAGCAAGTCAACCTTGAAGACGATAAAAATATATAATCCTTGTATAAATAATCTTGTTCAAAACTACAACTTTTTAACAAGTAATTATGTATATCAAAATTTTATTAAAAAAGTATTGTTAAACACAAATTAAAATTAATTGCTTAAGATTTATTGACTTTAATGAAGAAAAAAGATAAAAAGTATTTACACATCTTCTTTAAAAAATAAATCTTAAAAAAGAGCCTCACTGTGTTATGAGCGAGGCTTGAAACTATTTCGGTTACTTGTAATGTTTGTTGAACATTACATCGTGTATTGTTACTTTTTTTAAAGAATAAATGTACTACCCAAAGTAATAATTATTTCAAAAAAAGTTGTTACTTTGGATATTTATTTTGTATACAGTAATAGTTGATTTTTTGCGGTTCTTTAGAAGGCCGGTTTTTTTGAAAAACTGGGTTTCTGGCACCTAATGTGTTGAAAATTGGTTTTACTGGTTCTTCAGATTGTCTAAATCTGTGTTTAACATTTCGATAAAAGTCAATCTTGATTTTATTTCTTCTTCAGTAAAAAGACCTTGTTCAATAGATTTTCTTAACATTGATATAACAACTAGCTTGAGGTTGGCGTTTTCAGCTTTGAGATTTTTAATTTCTTTTTTTAAATGCGATTGTTCTCTATCATAAGATTTAAATTTTTGATCGATAGAGTATTCTAAATCTTCACAGAGTTGTTTAACAAAACCTCTATTAGCATTAGTAGTGTTACCAATAGCTTCCCAAATACTCATACTAATTTAGTATATTTAATAAATTTGATAACAATTATGGCTTATACATACTTAGTCTGTCAAAAGACAATTATAGGAATGGCCGCAAAGCCCCCCTTTTTTAAGGGGGGTTGGGGGGATCTAAACGGCTGAAAAGCCTAAAATATCGTAGTGAGTGCGTAAGTCTTGAATTAGAAAAGAGAACGAAAAATAATAAGAAATGCCAATTTTTAACACTATATAAAAATAGAGACGCTGCAATGCAACGTCTCTACATTACATTTAACTGTTAAGTAGTAGTTTTAAGCAGCCTTAGCTTGACTATCAAGCTTCTCTAATCTTTCAGCTAATAATTGCTCTAGGTTTTCCAAAGCTTTAGAGAAACCTTTGATTCCTTCGTCTAATTTGTCAGAAGCCATTTTATCTTCTGCGTGCATTTTCTCGAAGGTAGCTTTATCCATCGAGATTTTTTCAATATCCATTGCAGCAGCTTTCTTTGCATCAAGCTTGCGGGGTAATTCGTCAGTGCTGTTTTGTAATTCAGCCAAGAATTTAGGAGCAATAGTTAACAAATCACAACCAGCAAGTTCGGTTATTTCACCCAAATTGCGGAAGCTAGCTCCCATAACTTCGGTTTTGTAACCAAACTTTTTGTAGTAGTTGTAAATCTGAGTTACAGACAAAACACCTGGATCTTCATCAGCAGGATAGCTATCTTTTCCGGTATCTT
>CAYMZW010000187.1:0-12288 GCA_964395005.1 uncultured Rivularia sp. | reverse complement strand
CCCTATGCCCCATCCCCAATTCCCTAATTCCCTATTCTCCATACAACAAAGCCTGAGCTTCTTCTGCTTCGGAAACCATACCCAAACTATCAAAACCTGCTTTAGCTTTATCTGCCCAAGCTGCTGCTGAATTAAAGTTTCCTTGATGCAACTCTAATCTTGCTAGGGAACGCATCATATAAGCTTTACTACATTTATCTCGATTTTCTTGCGCTGTTTGTATCCCTTCTAATAAAAATTGCTGGGCTTGTTTTAAATTTCCTTCTTTAATTGATATATCTGCTAAAAAGTCTTTGGCGAGAAATATCATTCTTTGCCAGCCAATATTCCGAGATTGCTGAACAATTTCTTGAAATAGTAGTTGACTTCTATGATAGTCGCCATTTTTATAAAAAATTTCTCCTTTATAATAAAGAATTTGCAGAGAGATATGAATTGATACGGATTCTTCAATAAACGAATCATCTAAGATATTTTGAACTTGATTAATCCAAAATTTTGCAAATCCGAATTGTTTGAATTGAATGTACCAAACCACAATCCGAATTGCTAAATTTGCTTGCTCTTTAGCCGTCAAATGCTGGTGCAGTTTCCAAGCTTGGGAAAGTAATTTATCTGCTTTCTCTAAATGTTGCGATTGTCCGATTAAAATGAGTTTCCAAGCATAATCGCTCATCATTCTGGCAATATTAGATAAATCTTGCCGTTTTTGGGCTGCTTCAATCAACCATTCCAACCAATGAAGGGGAGTATCCCAATAACTAAGGCGGTTTTGACGATATCCTTGGGAATAAGTATAACAGTTTATATATTGCCACAAACTGCACGCATCAGTATATTTATCTTCTGCAATACACCATTCTATTACTTCACAAAGGTTCTCCCATTCAGCTTCTAATTCTTGATAATCGTTCCATTCTTTCTCATATTTACCGCCGTATTTTTGAGCAAAATCCAGATAATAATCTACCCAACGCTTACGTGCTTCTGTGTCAAATTCGGGGTTAGCAAATAATTCACACAAGGCATATTCCCGAGTTAAAGGTAACATCGTATAGCGCCCTTGCTTGCAGCTAATTAAGGATAGTTGCTGCAATTTAGCAAAGGCTTCTAATGCTATATTACGATCTTTTTCTCCCGCAACATTACAAATTGATTCAAACAGCGCTGGTTTAGAAAAAAGCGCTAAAGCCATCAAAATAAAGTGAGATGAATCTCCTTTCAACGGTTGCATTGAATTATCAAAGTAAAACCGCGAAAAGTCGCCTTGATGTCGCTCAATTATTGGAGAAACATCAGCAAACCTATAGCCAAACGCTAACTGACTTACAGCATAAACAATTGAGAAAGGAATTCCCCCTGTATTTTGATAAAGTTGTCGGGATTCATCCAAAGCTAATTCTACATTTTTTTCTGCCGCTTGATTTTGAATTAATTTTAATCCTTCAGTTTCCTTTAAAGGATTTAAACGAATTCTGGTAAAAGGAGTTGTTTCTCGGCTGGTGATGACAACTTTTACTGTTGCAGGTAATTCGTATAAAAAACCCAGCACTTCAACACTTTCTTCTAAAGCATCTAAATTATCTATTATTAGTAAAGTCGGCATATTTGCCAGACGTTTATAAACTTGTTCGTAAGTCTCTCTAAAATTAGTAGTTGCGGTATCCGGGCATTTAATAGTGCGGGCGATCGCCCTTAAAATATCTTGTAAAGTTCGTTCTCGAAATAATCGCGGTAAAATACCTTTACTTGTAAAATGTTGCGTTTTCGCCGAGGTAAATACTATAGCTTCAAAAGGATAATCCAAATATTTACCTTTTAGCAAATAGCGATAAGCAACATCTAAAGCCAAAGTCGTTTTTCCCACACCCCCTAAACCTTCAAGGCTTATACGAGGAGTGGGGTTTTCAAAAGAAAGCAGTTGCTGCAAACTCTGAATTTCTGCATCCCTACCCACAAATACACTGCAATCACGGGCTGGTAAATTATGATAAATTGACTTAAATTTATTTTCTTTGACTAAATTTTGATTTTTAATTAACTCTTGATAGTTATGCAGCCCAATTATTTTTTGTAGGGCGTTATCTTTATCTTTTTTTTCAGCAGATATTTTTCTAATATGGTACACAGGTATTATATCTGACTGACTTCGATCTTCGTAGTCGCGATCGCACTCATCAATATCAATAATATTAATATCAATCCAACTGTGGGAAATTTGCTCTACAATTATCCACCCTAGAAGATTTCCAAGTTTTCGTTCGGCATCATCTCTTACATATTCGGTAGCTTTGCCAGACTTCGTATCTTTAGGAAAGTATTTGCGACTTTGCAAAACAGCTTTTAATAATAGCAGTGCAATTTTAGATAAAACCATACCTGATGTTTTTTATACTGCTGTATACGTAATGCTGGTGCATTATGCACCGCAATAATATCACTTCTAAACCCGAACAATACCTGAATTTTCAAAGTTTTTGATGTAACACTTTTGAAAGTGGATTTTAAACTAAAAAGCTGAATATATTATTCTACTTATCTTTACTATCATTACGTCTATTATATTAATTTTTTATTCAGTCAAAAAATAGATATATTGTAAGCGAAGAAAAAAATTGTAATCGCTAATACATTTAAATACCATTGCAAATGTATTGTAAACATCAATAATTACATAATGTACCAGATTAAATATATGACACTTTAAAAATTGGAATCAGTAATATTAGATTTCAAATTGTATTAAAGCATAGAAGTAAATCGGGGCTTTAGTTCGAGGTTTTAGTTCGAGGTTTAAATACATTTGTTTTTTGTCGCACAATTACAGTTTACGAGCATCTGCCTGCTTTGTTGATGAATTGCGTCCCTAATATCTTATAAATCGGAGAAATTGCAATTATGTTATCAACTCAAAGAGGTTTATCTCAAGATATCCAACTATTTAGAAACAAACTTAAGCAATTAGATTTAAAGTCTATCGCTTATCAATTAATAGAATCTTCGGATGAAAAATGGACATATGAACAGACGCATCAAGCAATAAATCGTTATTCGATGTTTTTGTGCTTGATTTATCTCTATCCCAACCGTAAATTAGTTCCAACTCAGGAAATAGATCGAGTTTGGCATCATCATATTCTTGATACGATGAAATATGCTCAAGACTGCGAATTATTGTTTGGTAGATTTATTCATCATTTTCCCTATTTCGGTAAGCGTGGAAAAACGGATAGAGACAATTTATATACAGCTTTTGCAGAAACACAAACATTATTTCAAGAACATTTTGGTATAAATTTAACAACGGGTGAAGATTCTTTACAAATGACTGACTGTCAGCCAGTTGTCTATGTTGAAAACATGGCTCGTCCAATTGTAGATATGCAAATAGATTATTTAGGATGCGCTGTTAAAGCTTAAAATTGAGAATATATGCTTAAAGATGGGGAGTAAAGAGTTAGGAGTTAGGAGTTAGGAGTTAGGAGTTAGAAGTTAGGAGTTAGGAGTTAGAAGTAGGGAGTAGTGAGTTAGGAACTAATTTCTCCTTGTCTCTCCCTCTCTCCCTCTCTCCCTATCTCCCCTTCTCCCCATCCCCCTGTTCTCAATTTGGAAGATTAATGAAAAAATTAGTAAAAGGTCTGCGTGAATTTAAAGCTAATTATTACAGCACCCATAGAGAATTATTTGAACAACTTTCTCACGGGCAAAAACCAAGAGTATTATTTATCACTTGTTCTGACTCTCGCGTAGATCCTAATTTAATTACTCAAGCAGGAGTCGGCGAACTATTTGTAATTCGCAATGCCGGTAATATAATCCCTCCTTTTGGAGCCACAAATGGCGGCGAAGGATCTACTATTGAGTATGCGGTACAGGCTTTATGTATTAACCAAATTATTGTTTGCGGTCATTCCCATTGTGGGGCAATGAAAGGGCTTATGAAGCTAAACAAATTACAGTCTGATATGCCTTTGGTGTTTGATTGGCTTAAGTATGCTGAAGCTACCCGACGTTTGGTTTATGACCATTACAGCGAATATGAAGACGAAGATTTACTGGAAATTATGGTTGCTGAGAATGTTTTGACGCAAATCGATAATTTACGCACTTACCCATTTATTCACTCCAAACTTTATCAAAAGCAAATTAGTATTTACGCTTGGATTTATCAAATTGAAACCGGAGAAGTTTTAGCATATGATCCTGTAAGTCATGCTTATACTACACCCCAAAGCCAAGTAAGTGAATCTGAGACAGAAGAAGTAGCCGAACCAGTAATAGATACAACAAATTACGAGGATCTTGGTTTTCCGATGACGCGTTTATCAAGAGAACAAATGAATCGAATTTATAGAGGTTCTAGGAATTAGTTGTTAGTTGTTAGTTGTTAGTTGTTAGTTCGGTATATTAGGGTATAAAATATTGTCTGCTAATACCACTATCAATAAGCGATTAAGAAACCGGGTTTTTTGCTAATAAAGGAACTCGGTTTCTGGTGTAAATGCACGTCATCAACTTACATATAATAAATAGAATCAAATCAAAATTTTAAAATTCACTAAATTTAATAAATAAATGTAAATTCATGTTTTATAACTTTTACAATTTTAGATTGATGATAAGAATAAAATTCTATGACTTAAGAAAGTTGTAATAAGATGTTATAACTGTATATTATTAAATACTGAAAAAATTAGGAGACAGCAAATGAATACCGATGAAGCTGTTCTTAGAGATGAGATTCGGCGATTAGCAGATGAAGCTTTTCACCGCAAGCTGATTTCTGGTTTTGGAGATGGTCCGGATAATAGTGAATTTCAAATTGTTATAGATGGAAAACCAAGACATTTACCTTTAGATGAAGCACGTTCTGTTTTGAATGAGATGTTACGTACTAACCAAGTTTAATAAACAATTATCAATTATCAATGATCAATTATCAATTAAAAAGCGATTGTGTGGATAAAATAGGGTTTGCAATTGTACGTTTCTGATTATTTGGTGTCCAAACTAGCTAAATATAGCTAAAAAAAATGGTAATTGATAATTGATAATTGGTAACTGTTAACTGATATAATGTTGTGTTGCAAAATAAATAAAAATAGTTAAATAAATTAAATTAAGATGGGAAACTCAATATTAATATTTAAATTAATATTTGGAGATAAGATGACGCTCAATAGCATCCGTGGATCGCTGCTAATTATTGGTGGTGCAGAAGATAAAGAAGGAGAATGCGAGATTCTGTGAGAATTTCTTCGCTACGCAGGTGGAATAAACGCAAGAATCGCTATTTTGACTACTGCAACCGATTTACCAATAGAAGTAGGACAGTGAGCAGTGAGCAGTGAGCAGTGAGCAGTTGGGAGTTAGGAGGCGCGGAATTAGGAGGCGCGGAATTAGGAATTAGGAGTTAGAAATGTAGTGGGAGCGTCTCGCTCCCTGCTCGCAATAATGTTTCTCCCCATCTCCCCCTTCGGGTTGCGCCACTCCCCTCAACCGAGGGAACCTCGGCACGGGGGTGGCTTACCATCTCCCCATCTCCCAATCTCCACCTCAATTCATCTCACAACTTTTAGGGCTGTGATAATATGAGAAATTGCTGCCTAGATTAAAGAAAAAAGCCGGGTTATGAGTCTAACACAAGAAAAAAAGCAAGAGTTAATTACTCAATATCAAGTCCACGAAACCGATACTGGTTCTTCTGAAGTGCAAGTTGCGATGCTCACCGAACGAATTAACCGTTTGAGCAAACATTTGCAGGCTAATAAGAAAGATCATTCTTCCCGTCGCGGATTGTTGAAGATGATTGGTCAACGTAAGCGTCTTTTGTCTTATATTCAAAGTGGGGACCGCGAACGTTATAAAACTTTAATTCGCAGTCTCGGTATACGTGGATAAAAATAAGAGCCGCTGATTATGTCTGCCGAATCCGAACGCAACCGCTTACCTTTTGAACCGAATAAAAAACGCCAAAAGCCAGCTAAAGCCAACGCTCAAACGCCAATTGTTAAGGAAGATGTAAAAGGGGATTCCAAAAAACCTCCTTTTACGAAACAAGAAATGGCTATTCCCCAAGTTGTCAGCCAGCGAATGGTTAGACGTGTGGCTTGGTTATGCGGAGTACCATCTGTACTGGGTATTTTGACTTTGATTGTCAGCTATCTGCTGATAATTTACGCCGATATCAAGCTTCCCCCCACATTGGTACTGCTTGTCAATATGGGGCTGTTCGGTTTGGGAGTTTTAGGAATTACCTATGGAGTTCTTTCCGCTTCTTGGGATGAACAAAGAGCGGGTACTCTATTTGGTTGGAGCGAATTTACTACCAACTTCGGACGAATGGTAACAGGTTGGCGCGAGACTCGGCAAAAGAAAGTTTAAATGAAGTAGGGCGATCGCCAACGCTAATAAAAAATGATTTTACATGAAGGATGAAGGATGAAGCATATTCGTTCTTCATTCTTTGTTTAGGGAACAGGGAACAGGGAATAGGGAGATGGGGAGATGGTAAGCCACCCCCGTGCCGTTCACCGGAGGTGCGGCTCGGTTCCCTCGGTTGAGGGGAGTGGCGCAACCCGAAGGGGGAGATGGGGAGACAAGGGGACAAGGAGATGGAGACTAACTCCTAACTCCCAACTCCCAACTCCTAACTCCTAACTCCCAACTCTTACTCCCTACTCCCTACTCCCTACTCCCTGTTAGAGTTAAATTTTAAATAGTCATTTAATTAAATATTGGGAAGCTCTGCATGATTATAGTAATGAAAGTCGGTTCTCCGGAAGCTGAAATAAAGCGCATTAGTGAGGAAATGAGCAATCGGGGGCTGACTCCTGAGAAAATAGTTGGTGAACATAAGGTAGTAATTGGTTTAGTTGGAGAAACGGCAAGTTTAGATCCGCTGCAAATTCAAGATGAAAGTCCTTGGATTGAGCAGGTATTGCGGGTAGAAAAGCCTTACAAACGTGCTAGTCGTCAGTTTCGTCATGGGGAATCTTCGGGAATTGTAGTTAGCACTCCCGATGGTGAAGTTACTTTTGGCGAAAATTATCCTTTGGTGGTAGTAGCTGGGCCTTGTTCGGTAGAAAATGAAGAGATGATTATAGAAACAGCACGGCGCGTCAAAGCTGCTGGAGCCAAGTTTCTACGTGGTGGTGCTTACAAACCTCGTACTTCACCTTATGCTTTCCAGGGACATGGTGAAAGCGCTTTGGAGTTGTTAGCGAAAGCCAGGGAAGTCAGTGGATTAGGAATTATTACCGAAGTAATGGATGCTGCCGACTTAGACAAAATTGCAGAAGTTGCAGATGTCGTTCAAGTGGGTGCAAGAAATATGCAGAATTTCTCATTGCTCAAAAAAGTAGGAGCGCAATCAAAACCTGTTTTACTGAAGCGGGGAATGGCTGCAACTATAGAAGAATGGTTAATGGCTGCTGAATATGTTTTGGCTTCGGGAAATCCGAACGTGATTTTATGCGAACGCGGTATTCGTTCCTTCGACAGACAGTATACTCGCAATACCTTAGATTTATCCGTAGTACCAGTTTTGCGAAAGCTGACACATTTACCAATAATGATCGATCCTTCACACGGAACGGGTTTATCAGAACTTGTTCCTTCAATGGCAATGGCCGCGATCGCAGCAGGATGTGATTCCTTAATGATAGAAGTTCATCCCAACCCCGCAAAAGCTTTGTCAGATGGGCCTCAATCTTTAGCACCAGAACGTTTCGATAAATTGATGCAAGAATTAGCAGTTATTGGAAAAGCCGTAGGGCGTTGGGAGCAGGCTGAGTTAGTTGTTAGTGGTTAGTTGTTAGTTGATAGTTGATAGTTGTTAGTTGTTAGTGGATAGTGGTTAGTGGTTAGTTGTTAGTGGTTAGTTGTTAATTGTTGGGAGATGGGAAGACAAGAAGACAAGAAGAAATTAGTTCCTAACTCCATCCGTTGCCTAACTCCTAACTCCTAACTCCCAACTTCCAACTCCCAACTCCTAACTCCTAACTCCTAACTCCTTTTACCGTCTTCTGCCTCTGCTGCCGAAACCACCGCTGCGGCTGCGGCTTCTGGTGGAACGAGAGCGGGTTCCGCTGCCGAAACTCCCGCTGGAAGGACGGTTTCTTACTGACCTGGATTTGCCGGATTGTTTCAGGGTGCTGCTGCCAAATCCGGAACCTGTTGAGCGACTGTTGCCAGTAGTTCTACGGGGAGTAGTACTTGTACTTCCGAAACCTGAATTTCCACGATTTCTTCGGGTATTAGTTCCGAAACTTGAATTTCCACGATTTCTTCTAACGTTTCCTGTGGTGCGGAAAGTAGTGCGGTTTCTGACTGCTGCTGGTGGTTCGTTGTAACGTTGGCGATAATTACTAACTGCGGAATCATAGCTGCTACCATATCCACCAAAACCAGTATAATTAGTCCTTCCTGGCTGATATGCGGGTGGTACATAATACTGGGGTCTGAACAACATATTACCGATCGCTTGACCGGCGACTTGACCGGCAACTGCACCAGCGAAAGGTGCCCAAAAGCCGTTGCTGCGTTGAACTACAACGGTTCGTTCTTGTCCGGTTTGGGGATCGGTTTTTGTTTCAGTAACGTTTTGAGTGTATGCGATTTGAAAGTCTGGTGTTAAATAAAGTGCGGGCTGTCCGTTTTCTACTTTAAGGTAGCTACTTTTACCTTCTTTGATTTGTTCTTCGGTAAGACGAGCCATTTGCAACTTATCGGTTTTAAAAGTTGGAGAAGGGCTATTTAACAGAAATAGCGTATATTGTCCATCAGCATCATTGTAACTAGCTTGCTGTACGGGATATTCACCATCACTAATTCGGGTATTTGTTGTAGTTCGAGTTACATTTCTAGCCTGCGGGTTACTTGTTGTAGTTTCGCCACCACAAGCAACTGTTGTAAAACACAAACTCAAGGCTAAAAAAACCGCTGTAAATTTACGCAAAATTGTCATAATGTGATAATTTTTCTTCTATCTTTGAGCTTAACAACTTCTTTATCGTCGCGATCGGTACGGAGAACCGACTTTAAGGGAGTAGGGAGTAGGGAGTAGGGAGTAGGGAGTAGAGAGTTAGGAGTTAGGAATTAGGAGTTAAGAGTCAGGAGTTAATCAACAATTATCCGTGGAATCAGTGTAATCCATTTAATCAGTGTTCGGAGTTAAGAGTTAGGGGTTAGGAATTCGGCTCAATGCCCTATGCCCCATGCCCCATGCCCTATGCCCCATGCCCCATGCCCTATGCCCAATTACCAATTACCTATTACCTAATAATTACAAAGGAATTAATTCTGTAAAATGCTGTAATAATTGATCGTTAGTTAGTTCATCACCTAACTGTGCTGGGGAAAAGTGTACTTGAATTGCTCGTAATCTTTTTTTGTAATGTAAATCAATTAAAGCCTTTAAAGCTTCTTTGAGAGCAGCAATATTTGATAAATCGTCTTCTAATTGCGGTACTTCTCCTTCGTAAGCGACAGTAATCATTACCACTACATTGCGGGTAACTGGAACGGAAAAAGATTCGTCAGAGTCGGAATAGTTGGATGGAGCTTCGCTTAAATACCGTTTTCCTGAGTCGGTAAATAATTCTTGAAAATAGTCCCCTGCGTCTTCTTCTTTCCAAAACACATCACCTTCATTAGCAGAAGACATCCAAGATTCATCGTAATCCAATAGATTTTCGCAAATCGCAACTAATTCTTCTCCCATAACTTCCATATCACCATCAGCATCAATTGCTTCTGAAGCGCTACGGTTTAATACTCCTAAAATCGGTGCAACTTCTGAACCACTTAGATGCAGCATAATCCGACAAACTACATACCGGGTACGACCCATCATTTTGTTGAACATTATCAAGCTCCTATATATATACTTGAATCAATACTATTATGGTTTGGGAATTGGGAATGGGGCATTGGGCATGGGGCATTGGGCATGGGGCATTGGGCATTAGATATTAAGTATTATTCGTTTAAATTTATTTATTTAATTTGCTATTAATATAGCGGCGCTATATGAGTTGTAGTCGCTGATAGGGATTAAGTGATTAATAAGCAATATTATAAATATTATTTATTCAAGTTTAAACAGTCATAAAAACTATAAAAAATACTATAAAGTATGAAATATTTGAAAGAAATAATTATGTCTTAAGGTTATTCCCTATTCCCAATGCCCTATTCCCAATGCCCTATTTCCTATTCCCTAATTGATATAATGAAAGCCTTTAAAGAAATCTACGATAGTATTTAAAGAAGGTTGCCTAGATTTAGAAAGTTCGCTTAATTCATCTTCATATAAAGTAGCTTCTATTTGGGGATGATCAATTAATCTTTTGCCAAAATGTGGGCTGTCGTAAATAATTATATTTTTGGCGCTAGAATTTGTTAAATTTGTTTGAGTAGGAGCTTGGAAAAAACTTAATTGTGCTGCTATTCGTAAAACTTTAGTGGCATCTTTGATAATATTTAAATTTTGTTTTGCTTGCTCTAATAAATTAGTTAATTGCTGCATTTGTTGAATGTTAATTAATTCGCCTTTTGTATCTTGGCTGGCAAGCATTTCTATTGCCGTATATATACTTTTTTGGGTAGCAGCGGCATCTCGAAAAGGAAGAATTGCCATGTAAGCAATAGGAAATAAACTTTCGTCACTGTCGGCACGAAAAGTAAAAACTGTGCGACGACGACCAATTTCCATGCTAGGAGGTTGTTTTAATGCTTGATATTTTTGAGTAATTTGAAAATAGGCACCTGCTAAAGCAAAATTTGCTTCTGGATCTAAAGGTCTATCTATGATAATTCTGATAGTTGGAGGAGTTTCGTTGAAAAATTCTCCCGAATCTTCAGCATTCAAATGATGAATAATTGAGCGATCGCCTTTTTGACTCAAATCTACCCATTCACAAATCAACATATCGGTTTTTAAGCCAAATCGAGAGGTAGCATAAAGTTTTGCGCCGGTTAAAGTTGCTCCAGTTAAATCTGCACCAACCCATTCAGCGTGAATTAATTTTGCTTCAGTTAAATCGGCATGAACGAAACTTGTGTTAGTCAAATTAGCATTGCTTAAATCGGCTCCTGCCAAATTAGCACCGCTTAATTTAGCACCGCTCAAATCTGCCCACTGTAAATTAGCACCTCTCAAGTCAGCCCATCGAAGATTTGCATCGCTAAGATTCGCACCACTAAGATTAGCGCGAAACATATTCACCTGACGAAGTTCGGCTTCTCGCAAATTAGCACCGCTTAAGTCAGCACGAGCTAAATCCGTAGCATTCAAACTGGCTCTTTCCAAATTAGCTGCAACTAAAGACGCACCTTTAATACAAGCTTGATTTAAATTAGCATCTCGTAAAACAGCATGACGAAGTGTAGCTTCGCGTAAATCAGCATTACTCAAATTAGCTTCCAATAAATTAGCGCGACTGAAATCAGCACGAATTAATTCACCTCTTATCAAAGAAGCTTTAACTAAATTAGCACCATTAAAATTAGCTCGAATTAAATTAGCTACATTCAAACTAGCTTTATAAAGGTTTGCACCTTCAAGGTGAGCGCCACTAAGCCTTGCAACATTAAGTTGAGCATAGCTTAAATTAGCTTTAGCAAGATTAGCGCCACTAAAATTAACTATGCTTAAATTAGCATGACTAAAATCGACACCAGTGAGTTTTGCCCCACATAAATTAGCTTCGCTGATTTCAATACCGCTAAAATCGGTAAACCCAAGAGCGTATTTTTCCAATAATTTTTCTATATTCATCGATGCTACCTCTGATAAATTGAATAATTGCGAATAATTGCTAAATTATGCGGTTTTTAAGTAATATCTAATTGGGCATTGGGCATGGGGCATTGGGGATAGGGCATTGGGCATTGGTAATTGGTAATTGGTAATTGGTAATTGGTAATCATTATTCTTCCCCCTCTTCCCCATGCCCCATGCCCCATGCCCCATGCCCTCTTTTTAAAATTAAGTATGATAATCGGCATAGTTGGACTTGGATTAATAGGTGGTTCTTTAGGTTTAGACTTAAAAAAGCAAGGGCATCATGTTTTGGGAGTCAGTCGCCGCGATTCAACTACTCAAAGAGCAATTTCTATGGGTGTTGTTTCGGCGGCTTCGGTTAATATGAGCTTGCTGTCGGAAGCGGAGGTAGTATTTATTTGTACACCTCTGGCATTTATTATTCCCACACTTGAGCAATTGATTGCTCATTTACCAAGTTCTTGTGTAATAACTGATGTTGGTTCGGTGAAAACCCCTAT